>JAYWAU010000461.1:0-3323 GCA_043782265.1 Ferruginibacter sp.
GCTTCTACACATTGAAGCCGAAATGCATAATCATACTTGTTTCTTTTAAACATAAAAATGCCCCCATTTAGTGTCTAACTTTTTGGGGGCAGTGCATTACTGAAAGGCTCAAAATATATAACAGCATTAGTTTCTATTCTCTCCCATCGAGTAAATTACCTAACCCGCCTAAAATACTACCTTCTTCTTTTCTGCCTCCCATTTGCGGAGCATACCTGATTAACCTGCCTGCAAGCCTGCTGATGGGTAATGACTGTAGCCATACTTTTCCGGGACCAGTCATTATAGCAAAATACAATCCTTCGCCGCCAAACATCCAGTTTTTAATACCTCTTATAAATTCAATATCAAAATCTACTCCGGGTGTATAAGCAACTACGCAACCGGTATCTACTTTTAAAATTTCGCCAGGGGCCAATGTTTTTTCAATCACGTATCCTCCTGCATGTGCAAAAGCCAATCCATCGCCTTCCAGCTTTTCCATAATAAAACCTTCACCACCAAAGATACCCGTGCCCAATCTTTTTTGAAACTCAATACCAATACTGACTCCTTTTGCGGCGCATAAAAATGCATCTTTCTGTGCAATAATTTTTCCTCCCAGTTCTTTTAAATCAAACACCACTATTTTACCTGTGTAGGGAGCAGCAAAACTTACTTTCTTTTTACCCTGACCTATATTTGTAAAGGCGGTCATAAATAAACTTTCGCCAACAAGTAAACGCTTTCCGGCACTAAATAATTTACCCAGCAAACTATTGTCCTGTTGCTGACTGCCATCACCAAAAATGGTTTGCATTTCAATGCCATTGTCCATCATCATAAAGGCACCGCTTTCTGCAATGGCTGTTTCGTTAGGGTCTAATTCTATTTCTACAAACTGGAGTTCTTCTCCATAAATTTTGTAATCTATTTCGTGATTGCTAATTGAACTCATCTTTTTTCTATAAAAGTAAATAACAAAAATAATACCGTTGGTATATTATTACACAAGAGGTAAACTAAGCCAATAAAAGATCCTAGGTGAGTTTAAAATAATTCTTCCAATTCAGTAAAAAGCCATTGGGTATTACTATAGTGCATTTAAAAACGGTATACTTTTAAACAAAGCCTCTATTTTTAAATGATGGCGGCATATCAAAAATCAAAAGCGAACCCCGAATATATCTGCCCGTTAAACAATTTATTTTTCCCAATCCGGATGTCGTTTATTACAAGGTTATTAGTATTGATATAGGCAATTTTGAAATGCTTTAATTTAAACATGACAGAAAAACTTTTTTGCTTAAAAGCATACCCGGCTGCAACCAGCCCATCATTAAATGGAACGTAGTTTACTCCCAAAGAAGCATCATATAATTCTTTGTCTGTCAGCAATACATCTACCCCCATATTAAGCCTTCCCCTTTTATAACACAGGCCAACACCATATGCCCGCTGGTTTACATACAATTGATTAGCCGAATCTTTTATAAACATATCTGCATACAATTTTGTACCGGCAACATTCATTACAGAAACGCCGGCCTGCAAAAAGCTGTTTATTTTATAACTGAAAGATGCATCTATATCAAAATGATGTTGATTGATGGAATCGTCCCTAAAGAAATTGTATGCTGTGCCATTATTCTGCTCCATAGCAATGAGGTTGGGGTTGTTAAATTGTTGCCACACTGATTTAATGGTAACCCCAACACTTATATTGTTATTGATGGCATACACCGGCGATAAAAAGACTGCAAACTCCTTTAATTTTTCAGGGTAGCGTACAGGTAAATTTAAACTCTGGGTACTCAAATCAGTAACTTGTAGATTCCTTAACTCGTCTTGCCTGGTATAGATGCCACCCAGGCCAAGGTAAAATTGTTTAGTGATCTGTTGATAGCCTGACAATTTTATGTTGTTCTTAAAATTAGACAACAGGCTTATATTATTTGGTGTGTTGCTATTAGCAATAGCAGCCGCATTCCAAAATACTGCTTCGGAAAGGTTACGGGAAAGAGAAAAGTTGAAACCCGTATTATCAGTATTGGTGATAGGAGAAGAATGCAGGAACCGACCATACCTGATTTTTCCTGGCTGAATACTTGTCGGTTTAAACAACCCCGTGTTGCCGGTAGCAACCGCAGTAATCAATTTCTCAAACAAATTGATAAAAGAGACAGGCCCTAATGCAGGGCTGCCAGGTGCTTTTCCATCTACACTTTGTGCCGGAAGATGGTGAGCAGAATCAAGCAATCTCTCCGACATAATATCCGGTAGTTCTGACTCTTTACAATTCTCCAAAATCTTCCAGCCTTTTACAGTAACATACATTTTAGTTGGATCGGTATTGCGTTTATCCAGGTCTTCAGAAATAAATACCCGCTGTATCTTTTTGCAACTGCTGCATTTGGTAATAATGTAGAGCGATACATCTTTATCTTTCAGGTCTCTTGTATTCCAACCAGTATTCACCTGAAAAAAACCCTGCGGTGTAGTGGTAGTTGCCACAGCTGCCTTTGGATTAAAAGAAGGGATGATGATGATGTTAACCGCACCCCTCGTGGAAGTGGTGCCATTATTCATGCAGCGTAGTGTACCTTTAATGACTACCTCCTGTGCAATTGCCCCGTTCAGTAAACTAACAAATAAGGCAATAAAAAGAATAGTTATTTTCATTTTCTTTTCGTTTTAGTGTTAACTATGGGAAGGGGATTCAATACAAATTCAATCTTATTTATTTCACCCGATTCAATGTCGAATTCTTTTACTTTATCCTCGTAGGCCGGGTGAGAAGTAACGAGGGTAATCCTGTCGCCGAAATGATAACCAGGTATTGGTATATGAAAGCTCCCATCATTGATTGTTTTTGCTGCATAAGGAGTTCCGTCAACAACTATATCCACATCTTTAATAGGCCGGTCGGCAGCATCTTTTACAGTGCCTGCAATCCTAATAATTTTTGATTGATTTACTGTAATACTAATGGGGTCAAAATTGCCAAGGAGTGTATCAATTGTTATAGAGCTATAGCCATCACTTACTACGTTAATGCTAATGCTGTTTCGCAACTGGTCGTAAGGAATTTCGGGAAACACCACCATGCCCTTTTCATTGACCGATGCTTCCCGCTGGTAATGCGGAAAAGATAAAGTGACTTTACCTCTTGTAACGGCGTTCTTATCCTGGTCAAACACCCTGATGGAAAGTATCTGATCGCTTGAACCTTTCGGTATCATAAAACCACCTAACACAGTAAGTATAACGCCTACTACCGGCCCTGTAAATTTGTAGGTAACATCTGCCTGTATGCCTTTAAGGGTGGCATACGAATTCATGAT
>JAYWAU010000462.1:0-3319 GCA_043782265.1 Ferruginibacter sp.
AAAGAATTTTTAACAACATAACAGGCAGAATGATTTATCATCAACCTGTATTTATTAACCAATTAAAAATGGAGTAGCTAAATGCCTACTTCTATAAAACTATTTTTTAGATAGTATATCTTTTGCGCATTTCTATTACCCCCCTAGTAACTGGCTGTATTGTTATTTCAAAATAAAAATCTTTTATTTTTCGGGTACAGCTCTTTAATTATGATAAACGGTTAAAGTTGCCCGCTTTTTAATTATACTTTTAAAAGATGAAAATAATTTGTGTAAATAAAACCTGTTGGCATCTTATTTTAGTTATTGCTGTTTTACAAAGTCACCATTCATGAAGAAGATTGAAAACTGTTTTAAAATAATCTGTTGCTTTTTAATTTTTAGTTGCACCATTTTCAACAATGCAATAGCTCAACAATACGATTGTAATTTTAATACACCAGCTGTTAATATTGATTTTGGTACCAATGCCAACGAAAAAAATAAAACTCTTTCCTCTTTAAAAAGTTACAATTACCAGCAAGGCTTTTGCCCGGATGATGGAAACTATAGTTTTACATCATTTACCGGTGATTGCTTTGCCGGCTTCTGGTATACACTTAACGAAGATCATACACCCAATGATATCAATGGAAGGATGATGGTTGTGAATGCCTCTTTAGATCCGGCTACTTTTTTTGAGCAATATGTATCAGGGCTTAAACAATCCACAACGTATGAGTTTTCTGTTTGGATAGTAAATGTTTGCAGGGATGGTAACTGTAGTGATGCACCCACGCCACCAATGATAAGTATTTCTATTTCCTCGGGAGAAAATCAAATTGTACAATTTGAAACAGGCCAGATAATGCCCGGGACAGCCCCCTTATGGAAAAAATATTTTGGCACTTTTACAGTACCGCCCGGCGCAAATGTAGTAGTAATAAAAATGGATGATGTTACCAACGGAGGATGTGGTAATGATTTTGCAATTGATGATATTATGATAAAGGAATGTAGGATACTCAATCCTCCGAAAGTTATTGCTGCCAAACCTGCTCAACCACTTGTGGTTAGTACCTCACCTGCAATTAATAAAGCTGCAGCAAGGAGCTTACCCATGTCTCAGCCAGATTTAAAACTGGTTGTTGAGCAAAAAAGTATCAATAAAACCATTCCTGAAACTATCCAGTTAACTACCACCGTTAAACCCAATAATTCACCAACTGTTATAAAGGAAAAATTTTCCGGATATCAAATGCCTGCACCCATTGCTGCAAGGGCTAACCCTTTGGTAAAACAAATTGAAACGGAAGAAACAGAATTGCTTATTGAGTTGTACGATAATGGTGAAATTGATGGCGATACTGTTACCATTTATCATAACAATCAATTACTGGTTTCTCATGCAGGTCTGTCAGAAAAACCTGTAAGGGTAAAAATTAAAGTTGACAAAGAACATCCTCATCATGAATTAATAATGGTGGCAGATAATCTTGGCTCAATACCTCCCAACACTTCGCTGATGATTATTACTGCCAATACCAAAAGGTATGAAATTTTTATTTCTTCTTCCGAGCAAAAAAATGCCAAAATCGTTATTGATTTAAAGGAATAGTAAACCATTGTGGTTGTTTGTTTAAATGCTATGATGAATACAGAATTCGTGGGTTTGATATATAATTAATTAACCTTCTGTCATCACGTTGGTAAGCTATTTAAGCATAAGTAATTTGCAGTGCATAATTCATTAATTTTGTAGATGATTTTGTGAATTGCAGCTCAGCATTTCTCTTATAAAATCTTTGTTTAAACTATGGCGAATATTCTAATTATCGATGACGAAAAAGCAATAAGAAAAACCTTATCGGAAATTCTAAGTTATGAAGGGTATAAAATTGATGAAGCTGCAGATGGTGAAGAGGGCTTAAAAAAATTTAGTAATTCTACCTATGATGTTGTGTTGTGTGATATTAAAATGCCGAAAATGGACGGCATTGAATTTTTAGAAAAAGCAAGAGAAGTTAATAGTGACGTTCCCGTTATTGTTATAAGCGGCCACGGTAATATTGAAACGGCTGTTGAAGCAGTTAAGAAGGGAGCATTTGATTACATCAGCAAACCTCCTGATCTTAATCGTTTATTAATTACGCTGCGCAATGCGCTTGATAAGCAAACCCTGGTAACAGAAACCAAAGTATTGAAACGCAAAGTTTCTAAAGTGCAGGATATGGTGGGCACTAGCCCTGGTATTAAAAAGATAAAGGACACCATTGAAAAAGTTGCACCAACGGATGCAAGGGTTTTGATAACGGGGGAAAATGGTGTAGGTAAAGAACTTGTGGCAAGATGGATTCATGAAAAAAGTAACCGCAATACCGGGCCAATGGTTGAAGTAAACTGTGCAGCCATTCCCGGAGAATTGATAGAAAGTGAATTGTTCGGTCATGAAAAAGGGTCTTTTACATCAGCCATTAAACAACGCATAGGTAAGTTTGAGCAGGCTAATGGCGGCACTTTGTTTTTAGATGAAATAGGAGACATGAGTTTAGGCGCACAGGCAAAAGTGTTGCGTGCCTTGCAGGAAGGGAAAATAACAAGGGTAGGGGCGGATAAAGATATTAATGTAGATGTGAGAGTGATAGCGGCAACCAATAAAGACCTGTTAAAGGAAGTAGATGATAAAAACTTCAGGCTAGATCTTTACCATCGGCTGGGCGTTATTATTGTACACGTTCCATCTTTAAACGAACGGAGGGAAGATGTGCCTTTATTGGTTGATTTTTATATTGAAAAAATTGCAGATGAATATGGCCAGACAAAAAAGATAATTGATAAAGATGCACTGGAAGTATTAAAAAATTATAACTGGACGGGTAATATCCGTGAACTGAGAAATGTGGTAGAACGCCTTATAATTTTATCAGGAAAAAATATAACCCTGGAGGATGTAAACAATTATGTTTTGCCCAAATAATAATTGAGTTGCCATGAAAACGATTTACTGCATTAGTGGTTTGGGAGCAGATGAAATGGCTTTTTCACGCTTAAAATTACAAGGGTATAAATTGGTTTACCTACCCTGGTTATTGCCACACAACAATGAATCCATTGAGCAATATGCCATCCGCATGTGTGTTGGCATAACTGAGGAAAATCCAATACTTATGGGGCTTTCGTTTGGAGGAATGATGAGTATTGAAATTTCGAAAATATTACCGGTTGAAAAAATCATTCTTGTATCAAGTATTAAATCTGCCGTTGAATTACCCTGGTGGATGATGGGTGCTGGCAAACTGAGGCTAAATAAAATAGTATCTATGCGGTCGTATAAAATATT
>JAYWAU010000463.1:0-9141 GCA_043782265.1 Ferruginibacter sp.
CCAAACAATCCGGCATCACCGGTTACCCAACCCATCATAAGGGGCACCTTATTATATTTCCCTTCTTTAAAGTTTTTACTAAAATCAACAGGCAACGCATATCCGTCCAGGGTTAATCCCATACGCATTCCAGCTAAATCTTGTGCTGCGTTCAAAATTTCTGCGGCAGATTTATTTCTTAATTCACCAATGCCGGAAGCTCCCGCTTTTTTTTGCAATGCAATACCAATGGCTTCCGCCGATTGCAATGTACCTGGAGTAAGACCAGCTAACAAACCACCACTTTCTAATATGGCACCCTCAAAAAGTCCCTTAGCTAAAGGTGATGCCAGCAAAGCATTCACGCTCATAGAACCGGCTGATTGCCCGGCGATAGTTACCTGGTCCGGATTGCCGCCGAAAGCCGCAATATTTTTTTTCACCCATTGTAAGGCAGCTGCCTGGTCCATCAAACCATAATTGCCCGAAGCATTGTTTTGCTCCTTACTCAATTCAGGATGCGCCATAAAACCAAACGGCCCAACACGATAATTAATGCTTACAAAAACGATCCCTCTTTTCGCCATTTCTTCCCCGTCATAAATAGCACAGGTTGCTGAACCGGAGCTTAAGCCGCCGCCATAAATCCATACAAACACTGGTCTTTTTTCTGCTGCGCTTTTTGCGCCCGACCATACATTCAGGTACAAACAATCTTCACTCAATGGTTCCGGAGGTGCAATAAATTCTTCTGTCCAGCACCTAAATGGTGCTGGCGTAGCCTGAATGGGACTTGCAGAAAAAGCATCACATTTCCGCACCCCTGCCCATGCATTAACCGGTTGTGGAGCTTGCCAGCGAAGATTTCCAACAGGAGGTGCAGCAAAGGGAATACCTTTAAAAATATGAATATCACCATCTTTATTTACTGTTCCGGAAATAAGGCCACCAGAAACTTTGATGTTGTCAAAACTACTGTTGGCAATTTTGAACGAAACAAAACCGATTGATACAAGCAGGCAAATGGCAAGAAATCGAATGGAAGAAATCATGTTACAGTTTTTATTAAAAATTATTAGATAGATGTAAAATTAGTTCTAAAAAGAGTGCTCTTAAATTAATTACAACTCAAAAAACACAGTTTCTTTTTCACCCTGCATATGTATATCAAAATGATAAAATATGGTCCATCACCTTGCCAAAAACTTTTATTCGTTCTCCAATTGGGTCATGGTCTTTTCTTGTATTCTCTGTTAAGTCACTATCAAATTTCCCAATTGCCGATTCTCCAAATGCAGGTAAACTTATGTCCTTCAACATTTCTGCAACAGGCACCAATGGTTTGGTTGGGCTGCGAAGAATAGTCGATTTGTATTCCGGATATAAATGCGGTGGCTGAACGTTGTAATCTATTTCCATAACTTGATCTTTTGTCATTTGGATATTGGGATAATGGATATTAGGATATTTTAACGCGACGAAAATTAATATCAAATATCCCTATATCTGTTTTCAATATCTTAATGTCTTTTCAATATCCCAATATCTGTTTTCAGTATTTCAATATCCAAAAATTTCTTTCGCTATTTTAATGGCACCATTTGCAACAGGAACACCAGCGTACACTGCCGTATGAAGCAACACTTCTTTTACATCTTCTTCTGTTGCTACTGTATTTTTTGTTGCACGAATGTGCATCTCCAATTCTTCTTCATGTCCTAATGCAGCAAGCAATGCAATGGTAATTAAACTTCTCTCTCGTTTTGTTAAGCCCGGCCTGCTCCAAACAGCTCCCCATGCATTGTTGGTAATGTACTCCTGAAAGTCAGCATCGAATTCCGTTTTGTTGGCTTCTGCTTTATTTACATGCTCCTCTCCCAACATAGAGCGACGAATTTCCATTCCTTTTTTATACAATTCATTTTCCATAAATAATTTATTTAACCGTGATAATCCATTCGTTTTCTTATTTCAACCGCAGCGTCTTTACCAGCCCATTTTTCGCATAAAAAAAGGCCGAGATCTATAGAAGAGGATACAGCTCCTGCTGTTATTACATTACCATCTTCAACAATTCTTTGTTGTAAAACTTTGCTGCAATACAAGCCCAGTGTTTCATATTCAGAGAAATGAGTAGTAGCTGATTTTCCTTTTAAAAATCCAGCGGCTCCTAAAATTAAACTGCCTGTGCAAACAGACATCTTATATTTAACGGGGGCAGCTGTTTTTATCCATGCTATAAACTCAGTACCCAATTGAAGTTGCCTTGTACCATAACCGCCCGGTATAATAATAGCATCATAGCCTGCTAAGGATTGGTTGATTTTTGTTGGAACTATTTCAAGCCCGAAATGATCTTTTACTGCCGGAGTAAAAGAACAAAAATCCCAGGAAAGATCAGGTAAATATCGCAAAGATTTTAACCTGCTGAGCGGATCGTAAATACCGATCAAATCAAGTAAGGTAATCCCCTCAAAAATGACAAAAGCAATTTTCATAACCGTGTTCTTTTATTTATCTTTTATAAAATTGAGGATGAGTGCAGATAACATTGTCGGGTTATCTACACAGGGAATATGTCCTGAGCCGGGAATCACTTCATATGTTGAACCCTCAATTAAATCTGCCAGATTTCTTACTTCTTCCGGTGTGGTGGATTTATCTTCTGAACCTGCCACACACAAAGTGGGAAGTTTTATTTGTTTCGCAATTGAAGCAAGGTCTGCATCCCGTATGGCTTCGCATGTTTGTATATAACCCAACACCGGTGTACGTTCCAGCATATTACGATAACCAGTTACTTTAACAGCCTGTGTTTCTCTGAAGGTTTCAGAAAACCATCTTTGCATAACACCTTCTGAAATAAATTGTAGCCCATGTTCCTTTAATTGTTCAATCCGGCTATTCCATATTTCAGCATTTCCAATTTTATGACGGGTATCACAGAGAATGAGTTGTTCAATTTGTTGCGGTATGCGACTGGCTAAAATTTGTGCAATCATTCCTCCTACAGATAATCCAACAACGATACAACGCTTAATTTGTAAATGTGCCAGCAATGCTATCACATCATCTGCAAAATCATTCAATCCATGCGTACTAATTTCAACATCACTCAGTCCATGCCCCCGTTTATCAAACAATAAAATATCACCATGATCTTTTAATATTTCAACCACTTCGTCCCAAATACGAAAGTCTGTGCCCAATGAATTAATGAAAACAAAAGTCTTCCCTCCTCCATCCCTTAAAGACGGATAATGGAGGTGTTTATAGTGAATAGTTATTCCGTTTAAATTTACAAAGTCCATTTTTTAATATTTCGCTATTAGGATATTTTGATATTGAAATATTGGGAGATTAAGATGCGCTAAAAACCAATAACCCAATATCTTTTTAATATCCAATATTTGTATTTCGTATTTTATATTTCCTTCAACCCCACATAATTTTCTGCTATCGTTGTTGCCTGTGCTACAGACTGAATTATATAATTGAATTTAGCTTTTTGCAAATGATAATCAAACGAACCCTGTGCTGCCTGCTTGTGGAACAACGTCGTAATAAAATTGCTAAAATCCTGTGCCCGCCAAATTGTTGGCAGGCAGTTGGATGTATAGCTAAGCAATGGTTCTTCTTTATTATTTTTATACCAGTCAATAAATGCGGCAGATAACCATTTTATATCAGCAACTGCCAGGTTCAATCCTTTACCGCCTGTGGGCGGAACAATATGTCCGGCATCACCCGCTAAAAATAACCTGCCGTATTGCAAATTATCTATCATAAAGCTACGCATTGGCGTAATGGATTTTTCAAAAATTTCGCCACGGTTTAATTTGAAACCTTTGTTATCTCCCAGGCGAATTTCCAGTTCATCCCAATCTTTTCATCCGGCCAGTTCTCCACTTTATCATTATTATCAACCTGAATGTACAAACGGCTTACTGTTTTACTACGCAGACTGTGTAATGCAAAGCCGCGTTCATGATAAGCATAAATTAATTCATCGCTTGATGGTGCCACATGTGCCAATATTCCCAACCAGCTAAATGGATATTCTTTCTGAAATTCATTGTAAGAACCCGGCGGCATTGATTTTCTGCTGATGCCATGATAGCCATCACAACCTGCGATAAAATAGCATTCCAATATATGCTCTTCTCCATTTTGTGCATATATAATTTTCGGTGACGCTGTATCAATGCTATCAAGCCTTGTTGCTGTCGCCTCAAAATGAATGGGCACTTCACATTCCAAATTTATTTTAATCAGATCTTTTACCACCTCCTGCTGCCCGTAAATAGTAATGCCCCTGCCACCTGTCAATTCATTGAATGGCACCCTTGCTCTTACCCCATCAAAACTTAAATAAACGCCCTGATGCCGCAGGCCTTCTTTATTTAATCTTTCCGCTGCACCTAATTCATTAAATAAATCAACTGTATTTTGTTCCAGCAAACCTGCCCGTATCCTTGACTCAGCATAATCCCTGCTATGGTATTCTATAATGACTGATTGAATTCCTGCCTTGTGCAGCAGAAGGGAGAGTGTTAATCCTGCAGGGCCTGCGCCAATAATGCCAACCTGGGTTTTATGAGTCATACAGCAAATACTAATCGGTAATTATTCAAAATTGTACCAGATAAATTACCTGAACATATTATTTCCGCAAACTCATAAACTGGCAAAAAAAACCTCTATCCGTTTATCGCAGTTAAAAGAAGAGAAATGGATAGAGCTGGAAAAACGATCCACACCCGTACTTGATTTTATAGAAAGCATTTGCAAAAAAAATGGTATCAACAGGGAAAACAATATCATTCAACAGGTAAACTCGTTTGAACTGCTGGCCAGTTTGGTTGGCCTTGGATTGGGCATTGCTTTTATCCCATCCACACTGGATGCAACCCATATTAAAGGAATAGTAAAAAAGAAAATTTTAAACGATGATAACAGCCGGTTTACTGAGTTTGAGTACAGGCAGGTGTTTGCCTATAAATCAGACAAGGTAACGCCGACCATACAGGCGTTGGTTGGGTTGGTTGATAAGTTGTAGTTATTTTTAGCAGCCAGACCAATGTTGATGTTCTGAGTTTTTGATCACTTAATGTTTTTCCATTTGATAGTGTTTCTTTAAAACATCTTCTCCATATTCATTGCCTTTTTCTCTCCATATAGCATGAATATGGTTTGCCGTATTTCTTGGCCCTCCATTGTTGTCAAATTCAATAATAAAAGTTGGTCCATTTAAAACATAATAGTGGGGCTTTTTTTCGTCATTCAATCCAATCCATCCAAAATAGATCTTATCAATCCCTGCGTTTATAATTTTTTGATATTCAATAACTGCTTTATCGTACTCAAGGTTAAATACAAATTCCCGAATTATGTATTGCAAAACCGCTTTCTGATTGTTATTCATTTCAGCTCCTAAAATCCCCCAATTATCAACCAACCGTTTTCCACTTTCTGCTGCTGTTATTATATCTCGTGGCACTTCAGTACTCATGGTCGCTTTCTTTTTTTGATCAGGTGTCAATAGGTTTATAAGCTTAATTCCTAAATCTTCCTCTTGTCCCAGAACCCGCCACCCAGCGTACTCAGAGGTTGGATATTCTGCCGGGTCTGTGCCGATGAAAAAAGGAGTTACGGAGAGTTTGTCATTAATAAAGGTGAAATTGACTGACAAGTGATGCCCTTCTAATTTATAGCCCCAAATACTATCTGTCGGCTGTCCAAAAAAAGCAAAGTAATAATTTTTGTGCGACCATAATAATGCTCTTATAAAAGTATAGGTAGTATCATTGATTTCTTTTTTGTAAAAAAGTGTATCATAAAAGCGGTTAAGTAAATCGTCTAAGTGCATAATGCTGGTGGCTTTTAAATAACCTTGCGAACTTAGTGAAACAGAAAGAAGCCGATGAACCAGTTTTCTTTGGTCATCCGTCATATTACCTATACTTGTTCCAACCCTTGCCCTCAGTCCAACGGGCAGGTTGTTCCATTTAACTCTTGCTGTGTCATTAAAATTAAGACCAGCAGAAAGTTTTTGTATTTTATCAAATGAGTTGTAGATAGAAATAGCAACTTGTTTTATTTCATTATTATAAGCTGCCTGACTGTTTGCAGCCAGTGTAAAAAATAAAAAAATAATTGAAAGGATAAAGAAGCGAATTCTATTTGTCATAATGAATGATTTTAAGGGACAATGTTTGTAGCAGTAACCGCTTGGCAATATATTGTTTTAATTTTGTAAATTTACAATATCAATGCGCCGTACAGTTACATATAAAATATTATTTATTCTTTGTATTGCATTTTTTGCTGCAAAAAATAACCACGTCTTTGCTCAACAGCTGCCAATAAACGATACCATACTTACTGTAGCAGTTATTTACGAAGGTGATACCATTGAAGCCAAAACCTTGCAACCTTTGTTAATAAGGTCGTGGTACAATGAGAGCCAGATGAGTGCAAAGGCAAAATGGACCCGTTTACGGAATGCTATTTATGTTACTTACCCTTATGCAAAAAGGGCAGGTGGAGTAATGAATATTTTGAATGTCCAGCTTGCACATATCCTTAAAAGTGAAGACAGAAAAAAATGTATTCAATCCAAAGAGAAAGAATTAAAAAAAGAATTTACAGACCCGCTTACCAATTTATCCATTTACCAGGGTAAGGTTTTGATGAAATTAATAAATAGGGAAACGGGCAATAACTGTTACGAAATTATTAAAGAATACAAAGGCGGGTTTACTGCAAGGTTTTATCAAACTGTAGCATTCTTTTTTAGCAGTAATTTAAAGCAGCCGTACGATAAAAATGGAGAAGATGTTGAAATGGAAAAAATTGTGCAGGAAGTGGAGCGGATGTATGGGTTTAGAAGTTAGGTAATACACAATGACAATTACTATTTTAATGCCTATCCCCGCTTTCAAAAAGAAGTTCTTACCTAAACGGTTTGATTAATAATTTATTCACTTACCTAACAGGCTTAAATAAAGGCTCCTCCTCTGTTTAAATTCTTTACCTTGCTTGCTGGTATTGGATTTAAAACTTTGCCTGATAAAAGTAAACCATAAAAACTCCCCTTCAATAATGTAGCTGGATTTCGATTAATGGTGTTTTTTAACTGTTTTTCCTTCAATTACCCTATTTTTGCCCTCCAAATTTTAACAATACATTTATTATTATGGACAAATTGTTTTACGTAGTTCCTGCATTGGGCATTGTTGGCCTTTTGTATACATTTATCAAATTTGCCTGGGTGTCTAAACAAGATGCAGGTAATGAGCGCATGAAGGAAATCAGCACTTATATTGCTGAAGGCGCAATGGCTTTTTTAAAAGCTGAGTATAAAATCCTTACTTATTTTGTAATTATTGGCGCTTTACTATTGGGTATTATGGGATACAGTAATGCCAACAGTCACTGGAGTATTGCACTGGCATTTGTAGTGGGTGCTTTTTTTAGCGCCCTGGCAGGTTTTATTGGGATGAGAGTAGCTACCAAAGCGAATGTTCGTACAGCACAGGCTGCCAGAACGAGTTTGAGCAAAGCATTGTCAGTTTCGTTTACCGGTGGCAGCGTAATGGGAATGGGCGTTGCAGGTTTGGCCGTTTTGGGATTGGGAAGTTTGTTCATCATTCTTTATATGACCTTTGTGGCCGGTTTAACTACGGGGTCAGAAGAATACAGGTTAGCACTTGAAAAAGCCATCGAAATATTAACAGGCTTTTCTTTGGGTGCAGAATCTATAGCTTTGTTTGCCCGTGTTGGTGGTGGAATTTATACCAAAGCTGCAGATGTGGGTGCAGATTTAGTGGGTAAAGTAGAAGCTGGTATTCCGGAAGATGATCCACGTAACCCTGCAACCATTGCAGATAATGTGGGTGATAATGTGGGTGATGTTGCAGGTATGGGTGCCGATCTTTTTGGCAGTTATGTAGCCACCGTTTTAGCTACCATGGTTTTAGGAAGAGAGACTGCTGCAGTGGGTGATGCATTCGGTGGGTTGTCTCCAATATTATTACCCATGCTGATTGCAGCAATGGGCATTATCTTTTCTATCATCGGAACATTCTTTGTCCGCATTTCTGAAAGTGCCGGATTAAGCACACATAAAGTACAGAACGCTTTAAATATGGGTAACTGGGGTTCAATGGTTTTAACCGCTATCGGTTGCTATTTCCTGGTTAATTTTTTAATGCCTGATAATATGGAATTGCGTCATCATGCCTTTACTAAAAATGGTGTGTTTGGTGCTATCATGGTGGGTTTAGGTGTAGGTGCATTAATGAGCATCATTACGGAGTATTATACAGCAATGGGCAAACGCCCGGTAATGAGTATCATTCGCCAGTCTGCAACAGGCCATGCCACCAATATTATTGGCGGCCTTGCAGTTGGTATGGAAAGTACGCTGTTACCAATATTGGTTTTAGCTGCCGGTATTTATGGCTCGTATGCCTGCGCAGGTTTATATGGTGTTGCCATTGCGGCTGCCGGTATGATGGCTACTACTGCAATGCAACTGGCAATTGATGCATTTGGACCAATTGCTGATAATGCAGGAGGCATTGCAGAAATGAGTGAATTACCTGCTGACGTTCGTGAAAAAACAGATATTTTAGATGCCGTTGGTAACACAACCGCTGCAAGTGGTAAGGGTTTCGCCATTGCTTCTGCAGCATTAACTGCATTGGCTTTGTTTGCAGCATTTGTTGGTATTGCAGGCATTGATGGTATTGATATTTATCATGCAGATGTATTGGCTGGATTGTTTGTAGGAGGAATGATTCCTTTTATATTCTCTTCTCTTGCCATTCGTGCGGTAGGTGAAGCTGCTATGGCAATGGTAGAAGAAGTTCGTCGCCAGTTTCGCACTATTCCTGGAATTATGGAAGGTACCGGCAAACCAGAGTACGATAAATGTGTAGCAATATCTACAGAAGCTTCTCTTAAAAAAATGATGTTGCCTGGTGCCATTGCATTACTAACGCCCATTTCAATTGGTTTTATTTTTGGGCCAGAAGTGTTGGGTGGTTTTTTAGCCGGGGCAACTGTTTGTGGTGTGTTGATGGGAATTTTTCAAAACAATGCCGGTGGTGCATGGGATAACGCTAAAAAATCTTTCGAAAAAGGTGTTGATATTAA
>JAYWAU010000464.1:0-3305 GCA_043782265.1 Ferruginibacter sp.
AGATACTTATTGCAAAAAAGAAAAAGTGCGAAAACGCTGGAAAGAATGGCTTGTGTATGAAAAAGAGGTGATGAAGGAAATGGAGGTTCGGGGAGACAGAATTCATTAAAGATAGAATGCTGATAGTGTTGGTTGATACTGATTACAGGGATTTGTTTAAAATTAATTGCAAAGCTGTCTCATCGATATTAATCCGTAATATCTATGTTTCTATCAATACAGCTGAAATACTTTTTCTCCTCTTCAAAATTGATGTATAGATGTTGTTTGCTCAATTCGTTTACTCTTTCTAAATTTAGCTGTAAAAATTTTTTGTGGTGCTGAGATGTTGAATTGAAAGGCTTATGACTTTTTGCGGCATTGATGGTATTTATTTCTTTCATTAACTTCTGTGCCGGTTCATCAATACAGGTAGCAATAAATTTATCCCACACATAATTGGTAGCTGCATAATTGGGATGTACCATATCTTCTGCGTAAAAACGATAATCTCTTAAATCATCTATAACCAGTTCGTATGCAGGAAAATAAAAAAGCTTTTCTTTTGTAGCAACAAGCGAATGAACGGCTTCAATTAGCCTTGCTTTACTACAGTTATTTTCAACAAAACCATCTCTTAAATGGCGTACAGGGCTGATAGTAAAAATTATCTTTATCGAAGGGTTAAGCGCTGCCAATTTATCAAGCATTAATTTAAGTGCATCCGTAATCTCATCCAAAGCCAATAATTTTTTATTGAATTTATCAGTGGGTACTTTATGGCAGTTAGCAACAACCTCCTCATCAGGCCCTGTCTTACTTTTTTCTATTTTGCTCCCTACAAATTTCAGTGTGTAGGCAAAGGCAGAACCAAGTGTAATCATTAACCAATCGGCATTTTTTAAAAAGGCATGTGCCTGTTGTTGTGAATCATTAATTTTTTTTAAACATTGTTCTTTATCGGGATGAGAAAAAAGGCTGTGATGTTCCCAACTATTCCAACATTCATTCTGATAGAACAAGTCCTCATCTGTATATTTTTTATTATCAATATACGAAGTAATGGATTTTGTAATGCTAATGGGATTAAATAAAATACCATTGGGATTTTCAAGCACTTCAAACTTGTGGTGCTTTAATTTTGTACCGATGTTTTCTGTAAAGCAAGAACCTATGAGTAACAATTTTTGATAATGGCTAATCTTTGTCGTAAAAGGTTTTGGCGTAAAGTTTAAATGAAAGTTCATTATAAAAAATAACTTTTAAAATAGTTAAGAAGTTCTGTGATGCTGACAAGGGGTGCATTTCAAATTGTGGGAAGGGTTGCCAACCTTTCGAAAGCTACTTGTGAATAGGATAATCCTGCAAAAGGTTGGCAACCCTTTGCGAGACTAAATAAATATTTCATTTGCCAGTTTACCACATTCCTGTAAAGCAGTTTCATTTAAATCGTTCAATAAAGCTAACTTCTTAAAGTAAGGTACTAACAGTTCTGTATCCATGTTGCCAACCAGTTCCATACCTGCCATAGGGCAGCCACCAATACCTTTTATGGCGCCATCAAAACGCCTACAACCAGCATGCAATGCTGCATCTATTTTGTCTTTCCAACTAACGGCCGTTGAATGTAGATGCACTCCTATTTCTGTTTCAGGATAAGCTGGTATAACTGCTTTCAAAATGGAACTTACCAGTTGTGGAGTTGCTGCGCCAACTGTATCTGCAATTGAAATGATTTTTACACCCATTGCCGAAATTTTATCTACCCATTGTAATGCAATTGTTTCATCATAAGCATCACCGTAAATATTTCCAAAACCCATCGAAATATAAATTACCAATTTCTTTTTATTTTTAATACATAAGTTTTGAATATCCTCTACCCTTTTCAACGATTCTTCAATAGTGCTGTTGGTATTGCGCAATTGAAATGTGGGCGAAATTGAAAATGGAAAACCGAGGTATGAAATTTCATCAAATGTCATTGCTTCCTGTGCTCCCCTAAAATTGGCAACTATAGCAAGCAATTTTGTTTTTGATTGTAAAAATAATCCTTTTAAAACTTCACCGGTATCGGCCATTTGAGGTATTGCTTTTGGCGAAACAAAACTTCCAAAATCAAGCGTATCAAATCCAACTTTCAAAAGCGCATTTAAATATGTGATTTTTTTTTGTGTGGGTATAAAATTTTTCCAGCCCTGCATGGCATCACGGGGGCATTCTATCCATTTAATTGTTGAATTTGTATTTGCCATTCTGGTTGCAAATTATAAAAAAAAACAGCATATCTAAAATATGCTGTTTCTCTGTATTTTATCCTGAAATATTATTGTGCCTCTTTTATTTTTTTGTCATACGCCGCAACTTTAGCCGGGTCTTTTTTTACTTCGTAAATATTTTTTAAAATCACCAGGCTTTGTTTGTAGTTCATTTTTTCGCTCGATTTAGGTTTTGGATTTTCACCGAACAAGCTTACTACTTTTTCAGCATAAGGGATAGCATCAGTCACTTGTTTGGAAGACAATGCCTCCAAATCTTTCTTGGTTTTAAGATCGGCAGGTTTGGGGCCCTTTAACTTCCTTGCTTCTTCAGAAACATCAATAGAGTTATTGTATAAATAATTTGCCATTAAAAAATTTGCTTCCGGCGTAGACTTGATAGCAATTGCCTGGCTGAGGGACCTGGTTAATTTTTCTTTGTAAACAGCACTGTTGGCATTCTTCATTTCATCAGAATAAATGTATTTGTACAATTCAACACTGTAGTTAAAAGGCAACACATAATTATCAGGATGTTTTGCAATCAGCGCATCATACTTATCAAAAATTTGTGGTTTTTCTACCCCGTCTGTAGCTTGCTCAATTTCAAGGGCTGTCCAGTAATCATTATTTTTCGGATATAATTTTCTACCTTTTTCAATAATGCCGGCAAAATTAGCATCGTCTTTTTTTGTTTTATAATAATCTGCAAGGTATTGGTATGCATCTATGTATTGCGTATCAGCAATATTAGCATCGGTTAATTTTCTATAATATACTACAGCCTCCTCCTTGTTCTTGGCATCATTTGCAGAAATAGCTGAATATAAAATTAAGGTAGTATCCATGGCTGCAAATTTGTAGTTGTTTGCACCAGCCAGGCTTTTTGAATAAACAAAATCATGCACTTCCAACGCTTTTTTAAAGCAATCATGTGCAGTTGCAAAATCTTTTTTAGTATATGCTTTTACCCCTAAGTCAGAAGAATACCCTACGTATAAATCAAACAATACTGAATTATTTTGTTCAACAGAAAGTGGCCCTTTAGCATCCAATTCAAAATATTTT
>JAYWAU010000465.1:0-3297 GCA_043782265.1 Ferruginibacter sp.
TTTGTACTTCAATTCGGTTAAAACCTTTTTCATTGTGTGCAAAAACCAATGCCGACGCAGTAACGCCGGTACCACAACTATAGGTTTCATCTTCCACACCACGTTCATAGGTGCGGACAATAATTTTTTTATCCTCATTCTGCACAAAATTCACATTAATGCCTGCTTTTTTAAAATCATCGCTGTAACGGATATTTTTTCCTTCTTCATACACATTCATATTCATCACATCATTTACGCCTTTTACATAATGGGGGGATCCTGTATCGAGTAGGGAATCTCCATGATAATTATCAATACGATCCACGTTTTTCATTTTCAGGTTAATCCATTCATGCTCACCTATACCTGCTTCATGTTCGCCATCAACGGCCATAAAATGATAGTTGACTTTATGAATGCCCATATCATAAGCAAAACGGGTTAAACAGCGGCCGCCATTGCCGCACATACTACCTTCTTTTCCATCGGCATTATAATAACTCATTGCAAAATCATAACCCGCCAAACTGTTCAGCAGCATTAAGCCATCGGCACCAATCCCAAACCGCCTGCCGCAAAGATGTTTTACCTGTTCAGTGGTAAGCTCAATACTGCCATTTCTGTTATCTATGATCACAAAATCATTGCCGGTACCCTGGTATTTATAAAAATGAATGGTCATAAATGCTGCAATAATATTTTTAGTGAGTTGTCAGTAGTGAGTAACCTGTTATGATTGGCTGTTTACAGATCATCCAATATCGGACAAAATACCAAGCGTTTTATTAATCAGGTTTTCTACCACTGCTGCACCATCCTTACTGAAAGTTTTTTCAACCCGGTTGGCTACAATCGCACTTAGGCTAAGGCATTGGTGACCCAGTAATTTGCCCAATCCATATATAGCACTTGTTTCCATTTCAAAGTTAGTGATGCGGTGGTTGCCGTAGCGGAATTCCGTCAACTGGTCGATCAGGTCAGGATTGGTAAGACCCAAACGCAGTACGCGGCCTTGCGGTCCATAAAAACCCGGACAGGTAACCGTCATCCCATGATGAAAGCCTCCAACAAAATGTTTTTGTATCGATGGGCCGGCGGATGCGATATTGGGTTCAGCCAGGTTAACCATTTTGGTATGGTTAATAAAAGCCCTTACCAATTGTTGTTCTTCTTCGTTGTTATCGCGCCTGTAAAAATTCAAGAGGTTATCAATGCCAATGCCGTGCGTACTGGCCACAAAACTGTCTACGGGGATATCGGCCTGTAAAGAACCGGAAGTGCCTACCCTGACAATGGTTAGTTGTGTAAGTTTGGGTTTGATGGTTCTTGAACCAAAATCGATATTCATCAATGCATCCAGTTCATTCAAAACAATATCGATATTGTCTGTACCGATGCCGGTAGATATAACTGAAATCCTTTTCTTACCGATAAAACCGGTATGCGTAACAAACTCGCGGTGCTGGCTCCGGGTTTCAACTTTGTCAAAATGTTTGCTAACCTGTTCAACACGGTCCGGGTCGCCTACGGTAATAATGGTTTCTGCAAGTTCTTCCGGTCTTAGATCCAGGTGGTATACCGCTCCACGGCTGTTGATGATCAATTCGCTTTCGGCAATTCTGTTCATTGTGTCAATATTTGGTTACAAATTTCGGCTTTTCAGATTTAGAATTTTAAATTTCCTTTGATTGCTTTATTTTCGCCGCATAGAAATACCGGATTTCGGTTTTTTTATCCATTGTAATCATATCGTTACAAGGTTTAAATATCAAAAAGGTCCTGTGGCCGAGTGGCTAGGCAAAGCTCTGCAAAAGCTTCTACAGCGGTTCGAATCCGCTCGGGACCTCCACGCTTCAAATTACTAACCCTCGCAACAGCGGGGGTTTTTCGTTGAGATCCTCGTCCAGTAAGGGTTGTAAGGCAAAGCGAAAGGGTGAGAGAAAGAGTGGGTTACATGAAAAGTGGTGAAAACTGTTTTTTTTGTTGTACCCATGTAGTAAACAATCAATTTTATAGGAAAGGAACAACTATATAGTGGCCATTATGCTAAAAGCAAAGCGTAAAGAGGATAATCCGCTCTATACAGTTTATGTACGTATGACAGTTAACAGGAAAAGTAATTTTGTATCCAGCAAAATCAACCTTACAAAAGATCAATGGGACGATAAAACGCTAAAAGTCATCAACCATCCGGCAGCAACCCAACACAATGTTGCAATTTTCATTTTGTACAACCAGGTACTACAAATAAGAAAGAAATCGTGAGTTAATATTCGTTTTTCACCACGCACTACTTACTACTCTCTCCGCTACGACAACAAATTCTGCCTCGCCAAAAACTCCAGTTTCTGGTTGGCCACCAAAAGTTTCTCGGTCAGATCCCTATTTTGTTTACGCAGATCGAATACTTCATAGGAATTGTTGATACAGGTTTTTACTTCTTCTTCAATCCAGGGCTTGGTAAGGTATTTGTAAACCTGTCCCACATTAATGGCATCAATGACGGCATTGATATCCGTATAACCGGTAATCAAAATTCTGATAGGATGGGGATGGGTGGTAATAATGGATTTGAAAAACTCAATACCCGTTTCTTTGGGCATACGCTGGTCACTCAGAATCACATGTATGTCTTCCTGTTCAAGCACCTTTCTGGCTTCTTCGGCTGATTCAGCAGTAAAAATGCTGTATACTCTTCTAAAAGCCGCCTTGAAAGACGTGATATTATTGGGCTCATCATCAATATATAAAACATTTATATTTTTTTCTTCCATGTTTTCCTGAGGGGTTAGAAAGCTGGTTAATATTACAAATTTAGTTAAAAACGAAGATTATGACTTTATTATTAGATAAAACCCGTCATTGTTTTGTTATTTTGATGAGATTAAAGTGAAAATGGATAATGAGTAAAGCCCCCAATTTAATTTCAGAAATCCAGATCCGTGCATTCAGGGCCATTGACGACCCTGAGACATGCCTCAAATTCATTGCCGGGCACAGGAAAGTGCTGTCCATATATGGCATTGAAAATATTACCACCAATACTGATGACTGGATGTTTAATCCATCCATTTTTGTAATTGTGGTAGAAACACTGGATGGCGAAAAATTATACGGTGGCGCGAGGATACAGGTAGCAGATGGCATTCATCCGCTGCCTATTGAAGAAGCTACGGGCAAAATGGATCCGGCAATCTATGAAATTGTACGGGAGAAAGCCAGAAATGGTGCCGGTGAATTATCCGGCTTATGGAATTCGCGCGAAGTGGCGGGGTTTGGGATTGGCAGCCTCTTTCCTTCGAGAGTAGCTGTAGC
>JAYWAU010000466.1:0-9118 GCA_043782265.1 Ferruginibacter sp.
GCAGAACAGGAGCATGTAACTCCAAAAACTACCAAATCAACAACAATAGACAGTCCTTACGACCCTATTTTAGATTTGCGGGATTATAAATATCCGCAACTTGATTTACTGGAGGCCCATGGGAGTGAAAAAATTGTGCAGGATCCTGCAGAACTGGAAACAAACAAAAACCAGATCATCAATACGCTGAAAAATTATGATATTAATATTCAGAAAATTTATGCAACTGTTGGTCCAACAGTTACATTATACGAGATCATTCCCGCAGCAGGTGTTAGAATTTCAAGAATAAAAAATCTGGAGGATGATATAGCACTAAGTCTTGCTGCACTTGGTATACGCATCATTGCACCTATTCCTGGAAAAGGAACCATTGGTATTGAAGTACCCAATGCAAAAAAGACAATTGTAAGCATGCGTACTTTACTGGATACAGATAAATTCAGGCAGAATAATTTTTCTTTACCAATTGCCATCGGTAAAAAAATTAATAACGAAAACTTTATTGTTGACCTTGCCAGTATGCCGCATTTGTTAATGGCAGGAGCTACAGGGCAAGGTAAATCTGTTGGTTTAAATGCCATATTGGTCTCGCTGCTATACAGCAAGCATCCCTCGCAATTAAAATTTGTTTTGGTTGACCCGAAAAAAGTGGAGTTGAGTATTTATAAGACAATCGAGAAACATTTTTTAGCAAAATTACCGGGCGAAGAAGATGCGATTATAACTGATACAAAGAAAGTAGTACACACCCTTAATGCCTTGTGTATTGAAATGGATAACCGCTATGATTTACTAAAAGAGGCTGGATGTAGAAACATAAGGGAGTACAATGAGAAATTTGTTGCCCGAAAATTAAACCCAGAAAAGGGCCACCAGTTTTTACCCTTTATTGTTTTGGTAGTGGATGAATTTGCCGATTTGATTATGACTGCAGGTAAGGAAGTAGAAATGCCCATTGCACGTTTAGCGCAGCTGGCAAGAGCAGTAGGGGTACATTTAATTATTGCAACCCAAAGGCCAAGTGTAAATATTATTACGGGTACAATCAAAGCCAACTTTCCTGCAAGAATTGCGTTTAAGGTTAGTAGCAAGATTGATAGCAGGACAATTTTGGATGCGGGAGGAGCGGAGCAATTAATTGGTAAAGGCGATATGCTGATTAGTTACAATGGAGAATTGGTGCGTTTGCAATGTGCTTTTGTAGATACGCCGGAAGTAGACAAAATTGTTGACTTTATTGGTGATCAGCGTGGTTATGCACAAGCTTTTTTATTGCCCGAATACGTGGATGAAAAAGAAATGGAAGGAAAAGATTTTGACTTGAATGATAAGGATTCTTTGTTTGAGGATGCAGCCCGTTTAATTGTTGCCAGCCAGAGCGGAAGTACATCACTATTACAAAGAAGAATGAAACTGGGTTATAACCGTGCCGGGAGATTAATGGATCAATTAGAAGCAGCGGGTGTTGTAGGGCCTAATCAGGGGAGTAAAGTAAGGGATGTGCTGATTAAAACAGAAGCTGATCTTCAAATGTATTTAGATAATTCTTTGTAAAGTAGTTACTCTACTACTTTTTCCATTTGCCTACTGCGTGAACCTTTAATCAGCAATTGAGCATTTTTTAAATCCTGTAATTGTAACCATTCTTTTGCTTCTGTTGAATTGTTAAAGTAGCGATATGGGTGAGCTGTTTTATTAAAATCTCCACCCACCAATACCACCTCTTGCCAGGTGTACAAAGAAATCAAATCAATCAAAGCTTTGTGCTCTGCAATGCTTTCATTACCCATTTCCATCATCCCTCCTAACAATAGTATTTTATTTTGTCCTTCCATTTTAGCAAAATTTTCTATAGCTGCTTTCATGCTGCTTGGATTAGCATTGTAGGCATCTAAAATTATTTTATTACCATCTTTTTCTATTAATTGTGAGCGGCTGTTTGAGGGAAGATAATTTTCTAAAGCCATTTTTATTTTTTCATCTTCTACATTAAAATATTTACCCAGTGCTACTGCTGCCAATACATTTGGTAAGTTATAGGCTCCCACCAAATGGGTTTTAATATTGTTAATATTAGCCCCGTGTGTAATTTTAACTTCTAATAATTCACTACTATGGTTTAATAATCCTGTAATTTCAGCATTTTGTGTTCCATAGGTTTTAATAATATGAATACCCTTGCTCATTTCCTGCAGGTATATATAATCACTCATTATAAATGCGGTACCATCATGATCTCTTAAATAAGCATACAATTCGCCCTTGCCTTTTTTTACACCATCTATACCACCAAATCCTTCTAAATGTGCCTTGCCACAATTTGTAATAATACCATGCGTTGGTAAAGTGTAGTTGCAATAACCCTCTATTTCCTTTTGATGATTGGCGCCCATTTCTATTACTGCTATTTCTGCATCTTTTTGTATAGCTAAAATGGTTAAAGGGATACCAATATGGTTGTTTAAATTTCCTTTTGTAGTATACGTTTTATAAGTAGTAGATAAAACTTCGTGTATTAATTCTTTGGTGGTAGTTTTTCCATTGCTCCCCGTGATCGCAATAAAAGGAATAGTAAATTGTCGCCGGTGATAGCTGGCTAATTCCTGTAATGTTATCAATACATCCTGCATAGAAATTAATCTGTCATCAGTAAATTCTGCATCCTCATCAATAACAACATAAGCAGCCCCGGCATCAAGTGCCTGTCTGGCAAATTTATTGCCATTAAAATTGGGGCCTTTTAGTGCAAAAAAAAGGTCACCTGGTTGTAATTTTCGTGTATCAGTTTGTATAGATGAATGCTGTAGAAAGATAGCGTATAAGTCTTGTATTTCCATAGGTCAAAAATAGGGGAGAACAAATAATTATCAATAATAAAAGAATGTTTGGGTTGGATGGGACTAATAATATGTTTTAAATTATCTTATTGCAAATTCAGGAAGGCGGGTAATTAAAAAGCCCTTCAACCATATGGTGAAGGGCTTTTTATTATAATGTATTTTATTAATTCTTTTTTGTATTCTGTTTACGTTTGCCAAATATATTTCCTTCTTTAAAGCCAGCACCTTCAGGAGAACCCATGTAAGTTTGTGCGCAACGGAAACCAATTGTACTGGATGATTGATCTTCTTCTAAGAATCTTCTTGCACCTGGAGACAACCAATACGGTCTGTCGTTCCAGCTTCCACCTTTAAAAACTCTTGATTTGTCGCCAACTAAAGTAGTAATACCATATTGATAAAAAGCTCCGCTGGTTGAATCACCATCCATATGGCCTAACAAATTATTGTGTTGGTAATTTCGACGATTTTTAACATCTTCATCAGAAGCACTAATCTTTTTTAATCGGCCTAAAGAATCCCTTTCAAATTCGCCACCACTATTTTTATAATATTTTTCAAATTTATTACCTCTGAAGTAATTAAAATCTTCGCCATCTGCTGGTGTTGATGGCCTGTATACATCCTGCACCCATTCTGCCACATTACCACTCATATTGTATAAACCAAATGCGTTAGGATAAAAAGCTTTGATATTACCGGGGATGGCAGAACGGTCATTTAATCCGCCGGCAACTCCCATGTTATCTCCACTACCACGTTTGAAGTTAGCTAAAAACTTACCCTGCCAGCTACCTCTGCGGTTATCACGCAGACCATTTGGATTTTTGCTCCAGGAATATATTTGTTGGTTAGATATTAATTCTTCTCCATTTTTTCCTTCTTTTTTACGAGGGTTAGGATTTTGATCCATTAAACCATAGGCTGCATATTCCCACTCTGCTTCTGTTGGCAAGCGATATCCCATATTTAAAATACCATCTTCCATTTTTACAATAGCCCGGGGTTTACCACTAACATCTTTTAAATCTGATTTTTTAGGTTTTGTTCTTCCCTGTATTAACTCGGGGTTCATTAAATATGTTTCTGTATTAAAAGAACCATCTGCACCACCGCCTTTCATTTCTTTTTTAGCAAAATCTTTCTTAAGATAACCTTTTTTTACAAGAGATAATTCATTTACCCGATCAGTTCTCCAAACACAAAAATCGTGAGCCTGCTGCCATGAAACACCAACAACAGGATAAAAGTTATAAGCCGGATACCTGAAATAATACTCTACGTAAGGCTCATTATATGCAAGTTCATGACGCCAGCAAAGTGTGTCAGGTAAAGCCTTAGCTAAAACGTTTGTGTCTCCACTGAACGTGTTTTCCAACCAATAGATATATTCACGATAATGAACATTGGCAACTTCAGTTTCATCAATAAAGAAAGATGGTACAGTTATGCGACGTGGAATATTGTTCCAGTCACCCATAACATCTTCATCTTTGGCGCCCATAACAAAGGTGCCACCCTGAACAAATACCAATCCGGGGCCAGCCTGGGGATATTTCATTTTAGCAACATGGTAATTACCCATGTTCTTGTCATCATAGTTCCAGCCGGTTACTGAAGAAGAGTTTTTCTTCTTTCCAGAAATACCATTGCTTTTACAGGCACCCAATGATAGGGCTACCGCTGCCAGGATAATTAAATTTTTACCAGAAAATGTTTTTTGCATGTGCGTTCGTTTTGCAAATTATTTAACGAAAGGTTTTCTTTATTATTGTATTTGGGGAATCAAATGCGAATATAAATATTTTAACCCATATAGACTTATCATAAGTTTAATAATAGCATATTTACCAAAATATTAGCAGCTATTTAACTCCATAATTGATAACGCATTTAAGATGCCTATTGTTATATTTTTATTTTAAAAATATTGAATTTGCACATAAATAGATCAGGTAATAACGATAATTTTTTAATTAGATGATCATAAAAATATAATTAAATCAGTGCTGTTACAATTAAACAATTTATCGGTCGAACGCTCTTTTTTATATACAATAAAACCGTATTTCAAACCGTTCTATTGAGCATAAATATATTATTGGTTGGCAAAAATTTCTGTAAAATTGATTATTAGCTGTTTGGTTATGCGGTTGATTGAAAAAAATCTTCTAATTTCACAAAAGGCAATGTTATTTTATTGTGTGCCTTTAAACTCAATTTTATAAATTATTATTTTATACCCCAAAAAAAATTCTCGCTTATTGAGTGTATGTCTACCTAAACAAGACAAAATTTACGAATGAAAAAAGCAATTATTAAATTAGCTAGCTTAGTTTTAGTACTAACTGGTGTGATCACTAATGTAAATGCACAAACTGATCCTATAAATGTTGTTACCACAGCAGTGCCTTTTTTACGTATCTCACCAGATGCAAGATCGGGTGGAATGGGCGATCTTGGTGTAGCAACATCTGCAGATGCCAATTCGGCATTTTGGAATTTGGCAAAAACACCTTTTAATACGAGTAAGGGTGGTATTTCGTTAACATATACCCCATGGTTAAAAGGTTTGGATATTAATGACGTTTATTTAGCAGCATTATCAGGCTATTATAAATTAGATGATAAGCAAGCCTTTTCCGGTTCTTTAAGATATTTTAGTTTAGGTAATATACAGTTTACTGATAATAACGGAAGTGAATTAGGACAATACCGTCCACGTGAATTTGCGATAGATGCTGGTTATTCAAGAAAGTTATCAGAAAAATTAGGAGTAGGCATTATGCTCCGTTATATAAATTCAAGTTTGGCCAGTGGAGATCCTAATAATAGCGGTACAATTTATAAGCCCGGCATTTCAGTAGCGGCCGATTTAAGTATGTTTCATACAGGAGTAAAAGAAGATGGCTCGGGATTAAATTATGGGGTAACACTTAGTAATCTGGGAACAAAAATTTCCTACACAAACGATGCTACTCAAAAGGATTATATACCCGCTAATTTAGGCATGGGGGTAGCTTATACAAAAGTGTTTGATGTAAACAGCAAGATTACTTTTGGATTGGATTTACATAAATTATTAGTACCTACACCACCAGCTCTTGGTGATAGTGCAGGGCTAGTAAAATACCGTAACCAGGGTGTTGTTGGTAGTTGGTTTACTTCTTTTGGTGATGCACCAGGCGGTTTTTCTGAAGAGCTAAAAGAATTTCAGGCTTCATTGGGAGCAGAGTTTTGGTACCAAAATCAATTTGCTTTAAGAGCGGGTTATTTTTACGAAAATCCTGCTAAAGGCAACAGAAAATATTTTACAGTTGGAGCAGGATTAAAATACCAAACTTTTGGTTTAAACTTCTCTTACCTTTTGCCTTCTGGTAATGGTGTTAATCGTAACCCTTTATCAAACACATTGCGCTTTAGTCTTATTTTTGACTTTGGAGATGAGGGTGAATCTGCAGCTAAATAATTAAGATAAAATCTTGTTTAAAAGCGTTCTGATGTATGTCAGAACGCTTTTGCTTTTTACAATCGTACATTTGCGCTTATTCCAAAAAACAAAAAAAATATATAATGAGTTTGCGAATTGGCTTTGGTATTGATTTTCATCAACTGGTTACGGATAGGGAGTTTTGGTTAGGCGGTGTAAAAATTGCTCATCATAAAGGAGCTTTGGGGCACAGTGATGCCGATGTTTTATTACACGCTATTTGCGACGCTATGCTTGGTGCAGCGTGCCTTGGTGATATAGGTGTTCATTTTCCAGACACAGATAATTCCTTAAAAAATATCGACAGTAAAATTTTATTACAGAAAAGTTTTGAGCTCATTAAAAACGAAGGCTACACAATTGTAAATATCGATAGTAGCCTTTGCCTGCAGGCACCTAAAATAAAGGATTATATTCCACAGATGCAAATGGTCATTGCCAATATACTTTCATTGCAAATAACTGATATATCTATAAAAGCAACTACAACAGAAAAAATGGGTTTTGTAGGCAGAGAAGAAGGTCTTGTAGCCTACGCCACTATTTTATTACAAAAATAAATTGACAGAAAGCTTGTTAAAAATCACCTTGCTATTATAAATCTTATTCACATCATTACCTTTGCTCCCATGCAAAATATAGAGATTAACATTATAAATCAATCTAACAATGAATTGCCCGCCTATGCAACAGAAGGGGCAGCAGGTATGGACTTGCGGGCAAATCTTGAGGAGCCTGTTGTGTTGCAATCATTAGAACGTACATTATTACCAACAGGTTTATTTATTGAACTGCCTGATGGATATGAAGCACAGATTAGGCCAAGAAGTGGCCTTGCTATTAAGCAAGGTATTACCTGTTTAAATACTCCGGGTACTATTGACAGTGATTACCGAGGTGAAATAAAAGTGATATTGATTAATCTGAGCAAAGAACCTCAAACAATTAATCATGGTGATAGAATTGCACAAATGATAATAGCCTCAGTTACGAAAGCTGATTTGATATTGGTACAACAATTGAATTCAACAACAAGAGGTGAGGGAGGTTTTGGACACACAGGCAAAAAATAAAATCCATAAAAATGAAATTGAGTATCTATTATCGAATTAGCTCACGCCTACTAATATTTAGTCTTTTTGCTGCAATTGCTGTAAGCAGTTGCAGAACAGCAAAAAAAATACAGGCATCTGTTTCAAAAAAAGATTCTGTATCTGTACGTATTACCAATTCATCGGCAGATGATTCTATTTTGATGGTAAAAAATGTATTGTCAAACGTACATAATAAAGCAATAGATTTTAAAACATTTTCTGCTAAAATAAAAGTTGATTACCAAAATAGTAAAGGTAATCAACCAAATATTACTGCTTACGTACGAATATTAAAAGATAGCCTTATCTGGATATCCGGGTATGCTACCGTTTTTAATATTGAAGCATTTAGGGTGTTGGTTAATAAAGACAGTGTTTTTGTTTTGGATAAAATAAATAAGCAGGTTCAATACCGTTCAATAGACTATTTGCAGGAGGTTACAGAGATACCTTTTGATTTTAAAACCTTGCAAAACCTATTGGTAGGAAACCCCGTTTTTTTAGATGATAGTGTAGTAAGTTATAAAGAATCTGAATCAAAAATATTATTGGCCACACTGGGGAAATATTTTAAGAATTTATTGACGATAGACAAAAGCAATCATTTTTTGGTACATAGCAAACTAGATGATGTTGATATCAACCGCAACCGAACAGCTGATATTACATACAATAATTTTGAAACAAATAATGGTATTAATTTTTCAACTTACCGCGAAATAACAGTCTCCGAAAAAAATAAACTGGACATTCAATTAAATATTAAGCAATGGGAGTTTAACAAAGATTTGACGATAATATTTACCATCCCTAAAAATTATAAACTCAAGTAACCGTTATTTGTAATTATGCACAACTGTTAGCTTTACTGAAACCGTTATCTGCATACTGAATTGTATTTTTGTTTATCCAGTAAATTCAGCACATGATTAAAATCTTTGTAACCTTTCTTTCAATATTAGTTTTTAGTATAGCTTTAGTTGCGCAGCAGCCTGCCTCAAAGGAGCAACAGGATTTGGAAAGGCAGCGCCAGCAATTGAAACGGGAGATAGAAGAAACGCAGGATTTACTTAATAAAAATAAAAAGACTACTAAAGAAAATATCAGTTCACTAGCATTGATTAATAAGAAACTAAGCTTACAGGAAAATGTGCTTGAAAATATAAACAGGGATATAAATTTATTGGATAATACCATTTTTAAATCTCAACGGGATATTAATAAAATGCAATTATTATTGGATACGCTTAAGCAAGATTATGCAAAGAGCATGATTTATTCTTATAAAAACAGGAGTAATTCTGATTTTTTAAATTTTATATTTTCAGCCTCCAGCTTTAATGATGCCATTAAAAGGATAACCTATTTAAAAAGTTATAGAAATTACAGAGAGATGCAGGGGGAGAATATTTTACGTACCCAGGAGATATTGAAAAATCGTATAAACGAATTGAGCACGAATAAGAAAAAGAAAAGTGCTGTGTTACAGATTCAGGGAAAAGAAGTAGATATTTTAGAAACACAAAAGGAAGAAAAGAACCAGGTAGTTAAGCAACTAAAAGCACAAGGAAAGGAATTAAATAACCAGGTAGCTGCTAAGAAAAAGCAAATGATGAAAGTTAGCAATGCTATTACCGCTGCCATTAGAAGAGCTGTTGATGATGCCAGGCGGGCATCCGCAGCTAAAGCTA
>JAYWAU010000467.1:0-9087 GCA_043782265.1 Ferruginibacter sp.
TCCTTTATATTGTATGCGGTCTTTGGCAATTTGGTTGCTTGCCAGCAGGTAATTTACAACAGCCAGTGATCTGCCATTTGAAAGAACCAGGTTATCCTGTGGCTTGCCTACATTATCAGTAAAGCCACTGATTAATATTTTCAATTTGGGATTGTCATTCATTAATTGAATAAGTTTGGTTAACTCAACAATTGATTCAGGTTTTAATTCGATTTTTTTACTGTCAAAAAAAATATTTTTTAAAATCACGGATGCGCCGGTTTCAATTGGTTGCAATGGAATATCAGCTGTGTAGACAGAATCACTTTTACTGTTGATATTATAATTTTCTGAAAAGAAGAGATACCCTTTCCTGTTTACATTAAATGCGTAATCTTTCCCTACAGGTAAGGTGGTTAAATAATTTCCTTCTTCATCGGTTTGCACTTTACTTATTAAACGGCGGCTGTTAATGTCTGTTAGTTCAACTGAAGAAGGCAAACCATTGTTGGTTTTGGCATCAAATACTTTTCCTTTTACCCACAATGTTTTGGGAAGTTGCAAATCTTCTCTCAGTTGAAAACTATATAAATCAAGGCCACCTTTACTGCCGTTTCCTTCACTTGCGTAGTAGGCAGTTTTGCCATCTGCGGCCACAATTAAAGAACCTTCTTCATCGATTGTGTTGATTGGATAACCTAAGTTTTCCGAAGTACTCCAGGAACTGTCAGATACTTTTTTTGAAAAGAATAAGTCAGACTGTCCATAGCCCGGATGGCCGTTACTATTAAAAAAGAGGGTCTGATTATCAGCATACATAAAAGAGCAACTTTCATCGCCACTTGTATTAATGGTAGGGCCAAGATTTTCGGGTCTGCTCCATTTACCGGTAGCGTTTCTGTGGGTTACCCAAAGATCTTTTCCGCCATACGTGCCAGCCTGGTTACTTGAAAAATAGAGGTCTCTTTTATCTGGCGATAAAGATGGCGAAGATTCCCAAAAATCAGTATTGATGATAGGACCTATATTTTCAGCTTCACTCCATCCCGTTTTTGTTTTAAAAGAAATATAAAGGTCACAACTGCCCTGGCCTTCGGGATAATTACAACCTGTAAAAATTATCCACTCTCCATCCTGCGAAATATTTTGCGCACCTTCATTTAAGTTGGTATTTACTTTTCCTCCCAAAGGTTTTGCTTTACTCCATTTACCATTCACCAAATTACTTTCGTAAAAATCTTCATCACCCGAAATGCGCCTGGTGAATATTAATTTTTTGCTATCAATGGTCAGTGATGGATAATATTCCAACGCATCGGAGTTTACACTATCACCTAAATTTTTTCGGGCAAATACGTAATTATTTGAAGGGTGTTTCTTTTCGTAGTCAATGGCGAATTGATAGGTACTTTTTCGATAATTTCCTGCTTTTATGCTTGGCGCATTTAGCGTGGGGTTGGTAAGAAATGCTGAAGATGCTGCAAGTGCTTTTTGAAACTGACCAATACCTGCCAGCGAAATAGAATAAGGAAGCAAATAAGTTTTTGAATAAACAGAATCCAATTGTAAGGCTCTTTCAAAATCAATAACAGAAGAATCGTATTTTTTTAATTCGGCATAAATGCCGGCTTTGGACAGGTAGGCCTCAACAAATTTTGGATCTATCGCAATGGCTTTGTTAATATTGGCAATAGCAACCATATAATTTTGATCCATGGCGTCTTTGTAGGCTGCTTCATAAATGGCGTAGGCTTTTTTGTTTACTTTTTCAGGATCGTACCATTGGGCATGGGTTGTGTAAGAAATAAAGAATAAAATAGCAAGAAGTAGTACTACGTTTTTATAAATAGATTTTTGTTTTTTCATTGATCTGGAATTGTTCGATGAAGATAAAACGAATTACAAAGAAAAAATTGTGATGGCTGTTAAAGTTCGAAAGGCTGAAGGCTTAAAGCGGAAGGCCGAAAGTTTAAGCTAATTAAAATGGATTAGCCTTATGTTTTAAGCATTGTGCTTTTTTGCCTTTTGCTTAAGGCACATTTATGTATTTGTGAATCTGAAGGGACAGTTGCCATTTTGGATTGACTTTTATATATTCAATGATAAGCGGTGTAACAATGGAGGCTTTATCCCATTCCGGCTGTAGATATAGTTTACAATGACTATCCACTTCTGAAGCATATTTTTCCGCCCATTCAAAATCGAACTTGTTGAAGATTACCACTTTTAATTCATTGGCAAAAGCCACTACTTTAGGTAAGGGGGCCTTAAATTTTTTAGGTGATAGACAGATCCAATCCCAGGTACCGCTTAAAGGATGTGAACCGGATGTTTCTATATTGGTTTCAAAACCTTTTGTTTTTAATGCTGCTGTTAGGTTTGTTAAGTCATGCATCAAAGGTTCTCCGCCAGTGATAACTACCAGTTTTGCAGGTGTTGAAGCTACTGTCCTAACAAGGTCTTCCACACTGATTAAAGGATGTTTTGTTGCATCCCAACTATCTTTTACATCGCACCAAACACAGCCAACATCACAACCACCAAGACGAATGAAATAGGCTGCCCGGCCCTGGTGATTGCCCTCTCCCTGTATGGTATAAAAGTGCTCCATTACAGGAAGTTGCTGAGATAATATGGTTGAAGTTTGAATCATTTTAAATAAGTAATTGGATACAATTTCAGCTGTTACGCTGCAATAAAAGATCCACATTGGTATTGCGCAAAAGTGAGTGATCCACCGCAGCGGACAAGCTACAACGATGCTGATTGAAAAATACAGCCGGTTAAAAGAAATTATTTTTGCGTGCAGGCATTAAAAGTATTCATTAATAAAGCTGCAATTGTCATAAGGCCAACTCCACCAGGCACCGGTGTTATGTAACTGCATTTGGGCGCAACATTGGTAAAATCAACATCACCTTTAATTGCAAAGCCTGATTTTTTTGTGTCATCTGTAACCCTTGTAATACCTACATCAACCACCACTGCATTTTCTTTTACCATATTAGTTTTTAAAAATCCGGGAATGCCCAACGCCGCTACAATTATATCAGCCTGCAAACATATTTCTTTTAAGTTATGTGTATGGCTATGGCAAATGGTAACTGTACAATTGCCGGGATAGGTGTTGCGGCTTAATAAAATACTGATGGGTCTGCCAACAATATTGCTTCTGCCAATTACCACTGCATGTTTGCCTTTTGTTTCAATATTATAATGTTCCAGCATTAATAAAATGCCATATGGGGTAGCAGGAATAAAAGTAGGTAAACCCTGTACCATTTTTCCTACGCTCATAGGGTGAAAACCATCTACATCTTTCTCGGGGTGTATCAGGTTGATGATGGTAGCTTCGCTGATATGTTTTGGCAACGGGAGTTGTACCAAAATTCCATCGACATCCTTGTCGTCATTTAACAGTTTAACAGTGGTCACCAATGTTGCTTCATCAACTGTTTCCGGCAACCTGATAAGGGAACTTTTAAAACCTACTTCTTCGCAGCTTTTTACTTTACTGGCCACGTAGGTTTCGCTTGCACCATTGTTACCAATTAATATAGCAGCAAGGTGAGGCGCTTTTTTACCGGCACTTTTTAAAGCGGCAGTTTTAATTTTTATAGCATCTTTTACAGCTTGCGATACAATTTTTCCATCTAAAATTTGCATGGTGCAAAAGTAACTACAAATGATATATTCTACTTCAATTGCAAATATTTCATTATATTAGTTGTTATAAAAGTACCCGTTTTGAAAAAATATATTTGTACAACAGCATTTTTATTTTTTTTAATACCAACTGGTTTTTCGCAATCCTTGCGGCAACCGGTTTCCGCAATTTATCTTGGTTTGGCATCGTATAGTACACAACACCAGGATGTTTTTTCTTATTTGAATAACCAGGCTGCTTTAGCCCAAATAAAAAATGTTACCACAGGAGTGTATAGCGAAAGAAGATTTTTGTTAAGTGCTACGAGCTTATACACTGCGGCAATTGCCTTGCCCACAAAAGATGGAAATTTTGGTATTAATGTAAAATACAGTGGCTTTAAAAACTTCAATGAAAATCAAATAGGATTGACGTATGCCCGTAGTTTGGGTAAAAAAATTGATGTGGGTATTCAGTTTAATTATTACGGTTACCGGGTTCCTGCTTACAATAGTGCCAATACTATTAATGTTGAAGTGGGGGCTATTATTCATTTAACAGATCTGTTAAATATGGGGCTGCATGTTTACAATCCAATTGGGGGCAGATTTTCTAATATGAATGAAAAACTTACAACAGCCTACACAGTTGGATTGGGCTATGATGTGAGTGATAATTTCTTTGTGGGTACAGAAATTGTGAAGGAAGAGAATTTCACCGTCAATGTAAACACTGGCATACAATATCGTTTTATGAAACAGTTTTTTGCCAGGGCAGGTATTGCATCGGCAACTTCAACCGGCTACGCAGGCGTTGGTATTAGTTGGAAAAATTTGAGGTTGGATATTTCCGGCAGTTATCATCCCCAATTAGGATTATCGCCTGGACTATTATTAATAATGAATTTTGGCAAGGCGGCAACCGTATCAACAAATGAATAGAAACAAAAAAAATAGTGAACTTTTTTTGGTTATTGTATTTAATAGCTGTCAATATTTTTTGTTGTCTTTTATTTTCCTTTTTGTTCCTTTTTGCTTGTTGGCACAAGTTCCTGAAATACCACCAGGTACAATAGAACAGCAGTTGGAGGCTATAACAGAAATCAATGATGACAATGAAACTGAGGACGATTCTTTCCTGCAGCAACTTCAACAATTCTTAAAAGACCCCGTAAATCTGAATACTGCTGACGCCACCCTCTTAAAAGAATTGGTGATACTTTCCCCGGTACAAATTCAAAATTTTATTTCCTATAGAAATTTATTTGGAAAGTTTATAAGCATCTACGAATTACAGTCAGTGCCTGGTTGGGACATACGAACAATACAGCGGTTACGGCCATATGTTACCATTACTTATAGCCAATCATTAACCACCTCATTTAGAGAAAGGATGAACGGAGGAATCAATGAAGTTTTGATAAGAGCATCGCAGGTGTTGGAAAAATCAAAAGGATATAAAACGGATGCCGGCTCTGGAAATAATTTTTACCACGGATCTCCGCAAAAATTATTTGTGCGATACAAATATCAATTCAAAAATCTGTTGCAATTTGGAGTTGTGGGCGAAAAGGATGCCGGCGAGGAATTTTTTAAAGGCAGTCAAAAGCAAGGTTTTGATTTTTATTCAGTACATCTTTTTGCAAGAAATATCGGGATAATAAAATCGCTGGCTGTAGGCGACTTTTCTGTTAATTTGGGGCAAGGCTTAACTCAATGGCAAAATCTTGCTTTTAAAAAAGGCCCGGATGTAACTAATATTAAAAGGCAATTATTTGTATTGCGTCCTTATAATTCTGCTGGCGAAATAAATTTTCATCGAGGTATAGGAATAACACTTTCAAAAAATAATTGGGAAACAACTGTTTTTGCATCTTACAAAAAGGTAGATGCAAATTTTGTTGTTGATACTTTGAATAACGAAGACTATATTTCTTCTTTGCAAACTTCGGGCATGCACAGAACAAAAAACGAAGTGGAAGACAAAGGTTCGCAACAACAACTTGCTGTTGGTGGAAACCTGTCTTATACTAATAGCGACTTGCATGTTGGAATTAATGCCATTCAATACCATTTTAAATTTCCCATAAATAAATCTGCTGAACCCTATAATCTTTATTCACTTTCAGGAAAAAATTTGGGTAATTACAGCATTGATTATAGTTATACATTTAAGAATCTTCATCTTTTTGGAGAAGCGGCTACCACCAATCACTTTAATAAAGCATTTATAAATGGTTTAATTATTAGCCTTGATGCAAAAATTGACATGAGTTTATTGTACAGAAATATCTCCCAACAATACCAGTCTTTGTATACCAATGCTTTTACTGAAAATACTTATCCTACCAACGAGAAGGGATTTTATTCAGGTATAAGTATCCGGCCAAATGATTCATGGCGTATCGATGCTTATGTAGATTTTTATAAGTTCCCCTGGCTTAAATATTTGGTTGATGCGCCGTCTGTTGGAGCCGACTACTTGGCACAAGCAACTTACAGACCTAACAAGCAGTTAGAAATGTATATTCGCTACAAAACCGAGACAAAATCAAAAAACTATAATCCCGATATTTTACCATTGTCACCTGTAATTAGTAAGCCAAGAAAAAATGTTCGGCTACAGGTAAGCTACAGAATAAATTCCGAGATTACTTTACGCAATAGGGTAGATATTGTTTGGTTTGATAAAAACGGAAGAGATGCGCAGAATGGATTTTTATCATACGCGGATATTATTTATAAGCCAATGCTAAAAAAATATTCAGCCAATTTGCGATTACAATATTTTGAAACCGACGGCTATGATAGCCGGATGTATGCTTACGAAAACGATGTATTGTATAGTTATTCAATCCCTGTTTTTTATGATAAGGGATGTAGGTATTATGTCAATTTTAATTATGACATAAATAATAAAATAACGATTTGGTTGAGATGGGCAAAAACCGTTTATAAATATAAAACTACCATTGGCAGCGGGCTTGATGAAATTAGGGGAAATAAAAAATCAGAATTAAAAATACAGGTGCAGTACCTGTTTTAGATTTTAGGGTTATTGTATCTACCTATTTTCAAAGGAAAATAGAAAGAGTAAAATTCTTTATATAAATTATTCTACAACCGATTTCATACATTTGCTAATAGGCGTTTAATCATCTTAATAATAACTAGGCATTAAATTTATATCATGTCCGATCAACAAGTACCCAGTCAAATAAATATCGAAATATCAGAAGAGGTTTCAGAAGGTGAATATGCAAACCTTGCTATTATTACTCACAGCCACGCAGAGTTTGTAATTGATTTTGTTAATGTAATGCCCGGTACACCTAAAAGCAAAGTGAAAAGTCGTATTATTTTAACTCCTTTTCATGCTAAACGTTTTATGAAAGCGATGTTAGAAAATGTAAAAAAGTTTGAAGCTGCAAATGGAATAATTCAGGATATGGAAGCCCTTGAAATTCCATTTACATTTGGCGGTCCTACTGCCCAGGCATAGTAGAGTAAGTATCTATATTAATCCTCCATCTGCAAAACTAAAATAGCCTTCTTCACTAACTATCAGATGGTCCATTACTAATATGTCAAGATAGCGTGCAGCCATTTTTATTTTCTCTGTTAATTCTTCATCAGCTTTGCTGGGTCTTAAATTGCCCGAAGGATGATTGTGACATAATACAAGGGAGGTAGCTCCCTGTTCCAAAGCAATTCTTAAAATTATTCTGGGATCCGCTACTGTACCGGTAAGGCCTCCACGGCTAATAATTTCAAAGTGATTGATTTTATTGGCTTTGTTTAAAAATAATACAGCAAAAACTTCATAGCCAAAATCTTTAATCCTTGTTCGCATGTATTGCGCAATGTCAGCACTTGTTTTTATAACTGTTTTCTCTAAAGCTGCTGTGGCATGCCTTCTTCTTCCAAGTTCTAATGCAGCTGCAATGGTAATTGCTTTTGCTTCGCCAATGCCCTTAATTTTTTGAAAATCTTTTAAGGAAAGTTTACCCAATTCATTTAGATTTTGTCCACCCAATTTTAAAACATCTTTTGCCAGTTCTACTGCGGATTTTTCTTTATTGCCGTTGTTTATTAAAATTGCCAGCAATTCCGAGTCACTTAAAATTGCAGCACCCTTTGTTAATAATTTTTCCCGTGGCCTGTCGTCAATAGCCCAGTTTTTTATAGACGTGGAAGGTTTGTTGATATTTTCCATTGCATAAATTTAAACATCAATGATTATACGATAGTTTTGCAGCATCTTAATTTTCCTTCATCTTCCAATTGAATTAATATGTCATACAACGCAAAGCTATTTTCCGGCACTGGTTCTCAATATCTTTCGGAGGCCATTGCCGAAAAATTTGGTGAACCATTAGGTAAAGTAAATATACAACGCTTTAGTGATGGTGAAATTGGAGTTGAATTTCAGGAAAGTATCCGTGGGCAATTTGTATTTTTAATTCAAAGTACTTTTTCTCCTACAGATAATTTGATGGAATTGTTATTGATGATTGATGCTGCTAAAAGAGCTTCGGCGTACAAAGTAATAGCAGTAATGCCTTATTACGGCTATGCAAGGCAGGACAGAAAGGATAGGCCAAGGGTAGCAATTGGCTCTAAATTGGTAGCAAATATGCTTACCGCAGCAGGAGCCGACAGGGTTGTTACTATGGATTTACATGCTCCGCAGATACAAGGCTATTTCGATATTCCTGTTGATCACCTTGATTCTTCAGCTATTTTTATTCCATATATTGAAAGTTTGAAATTAGAGAACCTAACATTTGCCGCCCCTGATGTAGGAAGTGCAAACCGTATAAGAGAAATTGCCACTTATTTTGAAAGCGAAATGGTTATATGTGATAAACATAGAAAAAGGGCCAATGAAATTGCCAGTATGGTTGTTATTGGAGATGTGACTGACAGGGATATTGTATTAATAGATGATATATGCGATACCGGTGGTACACTCGCTAAAAGTGCAGGGCTTTTGAAAGAAAAGGGAGCCCGCAGTGTAAGGGCTTTTTGTACGCATCCCGTTTTAAGTGGAAAGGCATATGAAAATATTGAAAACAGTGTATTGGAAGAACTGGTAGTTTGCGACACTATCCCGCTTAAACAGCATGGAGGAAAAATAAGGGTGGTTTCAACTGCAGAACTTTTTGCCATTGCAATACGTAATGCATTGGAAAATAAAAGTATTAATAGTCTTTTTTTGAGAAGCCGAATGGCTAGTAAAAATAGTTAATAGCTGGATAATGGGTTACTTTTAAGGAATTATGTGGTGGCTAAATTATCAATTATCCATTTTACTAATTATCCATTAATTCCCTACCTTTGCGCCTCATAAAAAATTTATAATAATGAAAACGATTACAATCGAAGGACAAATCAGGACCGAATTTGGCAAAAAAGCCACCCGCCAACTTCGCCTTGAGGAAAAAGTGCCAGCTGTAATTT
>JAYWAU010000468.1:0-3280 GCA_043782265.1 Ferruginibacter sp.
TGGCAAAACAAAGGATTCCGTACCAAATTAATAGCAAGCTTGTTGATTTTTGTTGGATTGCTGCTTTTTCTTCCTCACTTTTTTGCATTTATAGAAAAACGGGAAGGCGTTGTTATCAACGACTGGATACTGCAATTGATACCAGCAAAGAATTTTTCGGTGATTATTTTTATTCTAATCTGGTCAGTTTTTTTACTGGCTATTATTCGCAGTGTGCAGGAGCCGGCTGTTTCTTTAATGATCCTGCTTTCGGTAGTAATAATATTATTTTTAAGAATACTTACTATCTATTTTGTTGTACTTGATCCTCCGCCGGGACTGATTGTTTTAACCGACCCTTTAACCAGCCTGACTTATGGAGGCAAAGGAATATTTATAACAAGAGACCTGTTTTTCTCCGGTCATACTTCTAATTTATTTATTGTGTATTTATGCGTTCAAAAAAAAGCCGATAAAATTTTTGTGCTCCTAAGTGCAATTACTGTTGGCATTTTGGTGCTGGTGCAACATGTTCACTATTCAATGGATGTTATAGCAGCCTTCTTTATTACCTGGTTAGTGGTTAAATGGGTAAAAAATTTATTGTCTGCTTAAATAATAAAAAGCCTTTAATTTAATTGGCTGCTGTTTTTTATCTGGTAACCCCTCTACATAAAACTCCAGTGTTGATCAGCATTGTAATAATGAATATTAGTTTGTGGCCAATGTTCTTTATCAAAGCCGGGAGCATTTTCAAGCATTTCCTTTTTTTGATCAAATATAAACAGTTGGTTTATGGGATCAACTGTAAGCAGGCTGAAAGGGATTGCAAAATACTTTTCTCCAATTCCCAAAAAACCTCCAAATTCAATTACATAATATTCAATTTCTCCGGTGTTAACATTTAGCATAATTTCTTTTATATCACCCAGGTGTTCGCCCAGTTTATTGTGCACTTTATCTCCAATAATGGAAGTGGTAGTCAAACACTTCAAAGGGAGATTAGGATAAAGTCCTTCCTCGTTTGTTCCGGTATTGTTATCATTAAATATTTCCATGATCATTCAATTAGTGTAAATAAAAATTGTTACTGTAATAACAATAGAAAATTCATGCCAGAAAACCAGCACTAAAAAGTTAATTCAGTCGGCGAAAAATAAGTAGTAAACAACATTGTAAACTTTAGTAAAATAATCACCGGGTAACATATTCCCCACCTCAAACGAAACATCAATAATAAATGTGGTAAAGAATTTCATACTCAATCAAAACGTGATGCAGCAGTAAGTTTAATTGGAGATAAAGGACGATTGTTATAAAATTATTCGCTGGTTTTATTTTTCTGTCAATATAGCAACAAACAATTAACCTTCCTGTTATACCTTTATTTATGTAATTTCAAAATCTTTTATTGAGTTAATCAAAATATATTTTATGAGCAGGAATAAAAAAATAATAACAGTTATGCTGGCAGGTTCTTTAATGATGATGAATACAACGGAAGCACAATTACAATACCCGGTTACAAAAAAGGTAGATCAGTCAGATGATTATTTTGGCACCAAGGTAGCTGATCCTTATCGCTGGCTGGAAGACGATAAAAGTGCAGAAACAAAGGAATGGGTAACAGCCGAAAATATAGTTACACAGACTTACCTGGCTAAAATACCGTATCGTAAAAATTTTCAGAATGCCATCGAAAAAGTGTTTAATTATCCCAAATACTCAGCGCCTTTTAGAAAGGGTGAATGGTTTTATTTTTACAAGAATGATGGGCTGCAAAATCAAAGTGTATTGTATCGCCAAAAAGGCCTGAATGGAGTAGTGGAAGAAGTATTGGATCCTAATAAGCTTAGTCCGGATGGTACTACCCGGTTACAATTATTTTCTTTAAGCAAAGATGGAAATTATGCAGCCGTCGGCCTTAGTAAAGGGGGTAGTGACTGGCAAACTTTTTATGTTCGGGATATGAAAACCGGCAACAATTTAGCAGATGAGTTGGAATGGGTAAAAATTAGTGGTGCCGCCTGGAAGGGCAATGGTTTTTATTACAGCCGTTACCCGGCACCTGAAAATGGTACCAGTGGATTAAGTGCCAAAAATGAAAATCACCAGGTGTATTATCACAAAGTAGGCACTTTACAAACTGAAGATGTGCTGGTGTATGAAAATAAAGAAAACCCACAGCGTTTTAATACCGCAGGAACAAGTGAAGACGAACGCTTTTTATTTTTAAACATCAGTGACAGGGGAAAGGGATTAGATGGCAATGCTATTTATTTTAAAGATTTAACTGCGGCTGCTGATACCATTTTTAAACCATTGGTAAAAGAAATTAGCAATGATAATTATGGCGTGATAGACAATACGGATGACCAGTTTTTGTTACAGACAAATGCAGGGGCACCAAACAGTAAGGTAATTGCAGTTAACATCAAAAACCCTGATTTGTCGAAGGCACAGATAATTATTCCTGAAAAGGCAGAGCCGCTGCAGGGGGCCTCAACCGCAGGTGGTAAATTGTTTGTTGATTATCTAAAAGATGTTACCACCCGTACTTATGTGTACGACTTAAAAGGTACTTTACTAAAGGAAGTTAAATATCCGGGGCTTGGTAATGGTGGTGGCTTAGGTGGCTATAAAGATGATAAGTTTGTATTTTATGTATTTACTTCTTTTACTGTTCCGCCCACCATTTACAAGTATGATATTGCAAGTGGAACAAGCTCCGTTTTTCGCCAGCCCGAAGTAAGTTTTACCCCTGCTGATTATGAAACCAAACAGGTTTTTTATACCTCAAAGGATGGCACTAAAATACCTATGTTTATCATAACAAAAAAAGGATTACAACTGGATGGAAATAACGTTACTTTATTGTATGGTTATGGTGGCTTTAACATAAATCTTGAACCTGGTTTTAGCGCCACTTTATTACCCTTTTTAAATTCGGGTGGCGTTTATGCGCAGGCCAATTTGCGAGGGGGTGGTGAGTATGGCGAAAAATGGCACCAGGCAGGGATGCTGTTAAACAAGCAAAATGTATTTGATGATTTTATTGCCGCAGGTGAATATTTGATTGCGCAAAAATATACCAGTAAAGAAAAACTGGCCATAAGGGGCGGCAGTAACGGGGGCTTGCTGGTAGGTGCTGTAACCAACCAGCGGCCAGATCTTTTTAAAGTGGCAATAGCACAGGTTGGCGTAATGGACATGCTGCGTTTTCACAAATTTACCATTGGGTGGAACTGGATTGCAGATTACGGCAGTAGTGAAAAAGACGTTGCCAATTTTAAAAACCTCT
>JAYWAU010000469.1:0-9062 GCA_043782265.1 Ferruginibacter sp.
TATCTTTAATGGGAGAGATGGTTAAAGAGATATCTATTTCAGTATGGTCTTTTCTTAAGCGGCGGGTTTCAAAAGAATATACGCCCAGCCCTTTTCCTATCTGTGAAAGAATTTCAATTTCTTGGTCCATTTTATCAGGAGGAATGATGGTTGCAATTGGTTTGCCAATTATTTCATTGGCGCTGTAGCCAAACATTTTTTCTGCTGCACTGTTCCAGCTGGTAATTGTTCCATCCAGTTTTTTACTTATAATAGCATCTGCCGAAGACTGTACAATAGCAGCAAGACGGGCAACCTCCTGTTCGTTAATTTTAGTTTCGGTAATGTCTAATAATGTGCCTATCATGCGTATCGGCTCCTTGTTTTCATCATAGATTACTTTGCCCTGCGTTCGTATCCAGTGTATGGAATTATCCGGCCAAATAACCCGGGCTTCGTAATAATAAATACTTGTTTTAATCGCTTCTTCAAAAGCTTTTTCCACCACCGTATGTAAATCATCCGGATGAATTTGCCGGCGCAATGCCTGGTGTGTAATTGTAAGTGAACTATCATGACCAAAAATTTCTGCCAGTCTTGCTGAATGAACAATGCTGCTGGTTTGAAGATTAAGATCCCAGGTAGCTAACCTTGTTCCTTCTGTTGCAAGCCGAAGCCTCGCTTCTTCTATTTCAACGCTTTGCCTTGCTTCTACTTTTTCAGTTACATCGTTTACGGTAACCATGATGCCGGATACGACACCATCTGTCTCAAATAAGGGTGCATATTCATAATCGAGATAAAATTTTCTCATGCCATCATCCCCTTGAATATATGCCACCGACTCATTTTTTCTGTAAGTTTCACCAGTATTAAATACCTTTTTCAATTCTTCAGGGTATCCCTGGTTTTTTAACTCCGGAAATACATCTAATAATTTTTTACCCAACACATCATGCTCCTCCTTCCTCCATATATTTTTAAACATTTCAATATTGGCAATTTCAATTACAAAATCCGGCCCCCTGAAAATTGTCATTGGTATGGGAGATTGCATAACCATATTGCGAAAATGTTTTTCACTTTCAGCCAATGCATATTTTGCTTTTACCAATGAGGTAACTTCATTGGCAATTATTATAATTCCCGAAATACTGCCATTCGATTCTTTAAGTGGCTGACAGTTTAAATTAAAATGAGCATTTTGTGTTTTTCCAAAACGATTTAGCGGAAGAGAAAATTCTGTTGTAATATACGGAGTACCTGTTGATAAAACCTGTGTAAGTAAAGGTTCTATAGCTTCTTTTACCTCAGGTAATAAATCAAATAAAGTGCGTCCAATCGATTCTTCTTCTGTTTTACCAATAATATCAAGGGAAATTTGATTGGCCATTTCTACTATAAAATTAGATCCCCTTAAAATAGTAATACCTACGGGCGCCTGCATTAAGGTGTTGTGAAATTTATTTTCATTATCCTTAAAACCATTTATAAAATATTGCTGTGTATCTGTATCGTGTGTTGTACTTTTCTTAGTATTATCTTTTTCTTTTAACTCTTTTACTGTTTGTGTTGTTTCGCTACATAAAACCAAAACACCTCCCGGTTTTTCTGATTCATCTTTTACAGCGCTGAAGGTAAACGTCCAATATACTTCCACATTTTTTTCATTCAGAAAAATTGGAGTTAACTGGTCTTCGCTGCTAACGGTTTCTCCATCTATCAAAACCCGGTCAATAAAGGGTTTTATGAGATACCAACTTTCACTCCAGGCAAACTCACCGGGCATTCCTAAAATGGAAGGATGTTTACCGTTTTCTCCAAGGCCGCGCCGGAAAGCATCATTGTAAAACGAAATTAATTGCGGACCCCAAAATAAAAACATAGGAAATTTAGAACTAAGTACAATGCCTGCTGTAGTACGTAAACTTTGCGGCCATTTATGCGGTTCTCCAAGCGCAGAATTAGACCAGTCTTTTTCACGAATGCGTTTCCCCATTTCGCCTCCGCCTGAAAGAAAAGGATATGCTGTAGATAAGTATGTATTGTGGTTTAAGTCAGCCATTTTAAAATAATCTATAAAAGTAATGGTATTTGCGGTGTAATAATTAGATAGCTATATTTCTAACAAACAATCATTCATGAATTAAATACAAAACAATTGTCAACAAATATTGAACCATGCTTTTTAACAAATCAGGGAAAGTTTTTTTTAATTTTTAAAGGCATGATATTGGTACAAATAGTTACAAAATTGGAGCAGCATTGTATTCCATCGCTGCGTATGAAAGCTAAAATATTTTATAAATGAAGAAGAGTAATCAAAGAAAAAATCAGCCAAACGACCTCTTTGAGAAGCTTCCACAAGCTATTGCTGCATTAAGAAAAAATATAATTGAACCAATTTTTGGAGATAGCCGTATAGATAAATATGCCAATGAGAGACCGCCCTTGAGGTCAGAATTGTTTACAGAAGAACAGCTGGAACAGCATGCCAGAGCGATTTCACTTAAACATCAGTTAATTACTGAACACCCATCAGAGCAATTGCTAAAGCGCCTGGCCGAAAATGAAAATATTTTACTGGAAGTGTATGCGGCTTTAACGCTTGCCCTAAAAAATAATAGCCGGATAGTTCCGGCAGGCGAATGGCTGCTGGATAATTTTTACCTGATTGAGGAACAGATTTATACAGGAAAAAAGCATTTGCCTAAAGGATATAGTAAGGGATTGCCACAACTTTTAAAAGGAGAGTCTGCCGGGTTACCCAGAGTGTACGATATAGCTGTGGAAATTATTTCCCATAGTGACGGTCATGCTGACCTGGATAGCCTCACTCGTTTTGTGATGGCATACCAGGTAAATACATTTTTAAAGCTGGGTGAATTGTGGGCAATTCCGATAATGTTACGCTTGGCACTGATTGAAAATTTGCGCCGCCTTTCTATTCAAATTGCCAGCGATATTATAAATAAAACACTGGCCAATAAGTGGGCCGATAGCATGATTGAGGCTGCAGAGAACGATCCTAAAAACCTGGTATTGGTTATTGCAGATATGGCCAGGAGCCAGCCACCAATGGACAGCGCTTTTATTGCAGAGTTAACGAGACGCTTACAAGAAAAAGGAAATGCACTTTCGTTGCCGCTTAACTGGATAGAACAACGATTGTCAGAAGACAGCCTAACCAGTAATGAACTGATACACCAGGAAAACCAAAAGCAGGCCGCCGACCAGGTATCCATTAGTAATAGCATTAGCAGTCTTCGTTTTTTAAGTACAACCGATTGGCGTGATTTTGTGGAAAATACCAGTGTGGTGGAGCAGGTACTTCGGCGGGATATAGATGGAGTTTACCAACAAATGGATTTTTATACCCGTGACAGCTACCGGCATGTGGTTGAAAAAATTGCTAAAAACAGTACGTTAACCGAATGGGAAGTGGCCGAAATTGTTGTGCAACAGGCAGCAGAAAATGAAGATAATAAATTGGATTTAAGGATGCGGCATGTAGGATATTATCTTACCTCCCAGGGCTTAATAAAAATTAAAAAGATTGCCAAAATGCGTTTCGGTGCAGCCGAAACCTGTAAAAAGATATTTAATAAAATTCCTTTTTTATTATATGCAGGAGGTATTATTGTAATGGCTGTTTTAATTGCCTGGTATCTTATTTACAAAACATTTCACAGTGGTTTATCTGATGCACAACTTATTGTATTGGGTATTATTATATTGCTTGCTACCAGTAGTTTATCCATGTCACTTATTAACTGGCTGGCTAATTTACTTGCAAAACCATTTTTGTTGCCGAGGATGGATTTTAGTAAAGGCATTCCTCAGCAGCATCGCACCATGGTCGTAGTGCCAACCATCCTTACTTCGGTTAAAGGTATTCATGCATTGGTTGAAGCACTTGAAGTTCGTTTTCTGGCTAACAGAGATGAGTACCTGCAGTTTGCACTGGTAACAGATTTTAAAGATGCAGCCACTGAAACATTGCCCGAAGATGAATTATTGTTACAAACTGCCAGGGTCAGCATCATTGAATTAAACCGGAAATATGACAGGCAGACCAATGATACGTTCTTTCTTTTTCACCGGCAAAGAAAATTTAATGTAAAGGAAAAAATATGGATGGGCTACGAACGTAAAAGGGGAAAACTTTCAGAATTAAATGCGCTTGTTTTGGGAAAAGGAAAAGATTTCTTTTCAGTGATAGTGGGAGAGGAGAAGGTTTACACAACCGTAAAATATGTGCTCACCCTTGATACAGATACGCAGTTACCAAGAGACGCTGCCTGGAAGATGGTGGCAACTATGGCACACCCGCTTAACCATGCCATTTATTCACAAAAGAAAAAAAGGGTAACAGAGGGATATACAATTCTTCAGCCAAGAGTATCAAATAGTTTACCCGGAAATGATAGTTCTTTTTATACAAAATTACATGGCAATGAGCCGGGTACTGATCCTTATACACGTGCTATTTCTGATGTATACCAGGATCTTTTTAAAGAAGGATCTTTTATAGGTAAAGGCATTTATAATGTGGCTGCTTTTGAAGAAACCCTTCACAATGTTTTTCCGGATAATTCAATTCTTAGTCATGATTTGTTGGAAGGTTGCTATTCCCGTTCGGGATTGATAACAGATATTCAGCTATACGAAGAATACCCGCCAAGGTATATTACAGATATGCAGCGCAGGCATCGATGGATAAGGGGCGACTGGCAAATAGCCAACTGGATATTACCGTGGGTGCCGGGCCCCCATAAAAAAATTTTATCAAACCCCTTGTCTTTATTATCTAAATGGAAAATATTTGATAATATCCGCAGAAGCCTTATTCCGCAATCGCTTTTGGTGTTGTTGTTATATGGCTGGATAATTTCTTCGGCACCATTGTTTTGGACAGCCGCAGTTTCGTTCATTGTTTTATTGCCGTCTATCATCAGCTTTTGCTGGTCGTTGATTACAAGACCGCCTGATGTAATTTTTTCTCAACATGTTATATTTTCTTTTCGTTCTGCAAGCGATCAGTTTTACCAGCACTTGCTCGATCTTTTTACATTACCCTACGATGCATTTTCAAATTCAGATGCTATTTTGAGAACACTGTGGCGCATGTTCATCAGCCATAAAAACCTGTTGCAATGGAATCCCTATCACAGTACGCTTAATCATAAAAAAACAATTGCAGCAGCCTATGCTACCATGTGGTTTGGTCCGCTGCTCTCAGTTGCATTGTTTATTTATTTAGTAAGGTTTGCACCTAACGCATTATTTTTTTCAATACCTTTTTTAGCAGGATGGATTGCAGGGCCTTTTATTACCTGGTTCATCATCCGTGTTGTTATACAAAAAAGGGAAATGGTTTCCGCAGAGCAAACCATTTACCTGCGTATGCTCGGTCGAAAAATCTGGCACTTTTTTGAAACTTTTGTTGGGGAGCAGGATAACTGGCTGCCACCCGATAATTACCAGGAAGATCCGGTAGAAAGAATTGCTCACCGAACTTCGCCAACCAATATAGGCCTGTCTTTGCTGGCTATTTTAACAGCCCATGATTTTGGTTATATCTCTACCGAAGAAGTAACCATTCGTGCTGCCAATACCCTCAATACGCTTGAAGAAATGGAGCGGTTTCGGGGGCATTTTTATAACTGGTACGATACAGAAACGTTGGTGCCGTTATTGCCCCGGTATGTTTCAACAGTTGATAGCGGTAACCTTGCCGGGCACCTGGTTACCATGCAGCAGGGTTTGTTGTTGCTGGCAGATGAAAAAATAGTTACCGACAATATTTTTGAAGGCATACTCGATTCGTTAAGGATATTAATTGAAAAAGCAGCTTACTCCGAACCTCTCAACGACTTTTTTGAAAAGCTTGAAAATACGTATGTAGAAAACTGTAAAACGGTGAAGCAGGTAAAGGCTTACCTGGATGAATTGGAAACTTCTTTTACAGAGATTATCACTGAACTTGATTTTATACCAGACAATGACGATGATACCTGGGCCCAAAAAGTTTTAATTCAGATCAGCAAAATTAAAAATGAATTGGCCTCGATGGTTCCATGGTTATTATTACCCGGTGTACCTGCCAGATTTGAATACCTGATGGATGATTTGGAAGCAATACCTGCCATTAGAGAACTGGCAAACATAGAACAACATTTATTGCAAAAAATAGTTACGGCTTCTTCACCCGATAATACTGTGGAAGAAAATGAATGGTTAACAATGTTAAGAAACGCTTTAACAGAAGCAGGCAGAAAAGGAAAAGAAATATTGTTAACCCTTGAACAGCTAGCTTTAAAATGTGCAGCACTCTCTATAATTGAATATGATTTTTTATACGACAGAACACAACACCTTTTAACCATTGGATACAATGTAGATGAGCACCGAAGGGATAACAGCTACTATGATTTGCTGGCATCAGAAGCAAGGCTGACCACATTTGTAGCAATTGCCCAGGGAAAATTACCGCAGGAAAGCTGGTTTTCTTTAGGAAGGCAATTGACAAACCTGGGTACCACACCAATTCTTTTATCGTGGAGTGGCAGCATGTTTGAATACCTAATGCCCCTGCTGGTGATGCCTTCTTACGATAACACATTGCTTGATCAAACCTATAAAGCGGTTATACAAAAACAAATTGATTACGGTAGAAAAAGAGGTGTGCCGTGGGGGATTTCAGAATCTGGTTACAACATGGTGGATGGGCATCTTAATTATCAATATCGTGCATTTGGTGTACCGGGGCTTGGCTTTAAACGTGGGCTGGCAGAAGATTTGGTGATTTCACCCTATTCAACCGTTATGTCGTTGATGGTGGCACCGCAAGATGCCTATGATAATTTGCAGGTGTTGAAAACAGCAGGTTTCGAAGGCAAATATGGTTTTTACGAAGCTATTGATTATACAGCTTCCCGCTTAATTAGAAAGCAAAAAAAATCAATCATTAAATCGTTCATGGCGCATCACCAGGGAATGAGTTTTTTGTCTATCGCTTACCTGTTGTTTGATAAACCAATGCAACAAAGATTTGAATATGATGTACAGGTAAAAGCCACCTTACTTTTATTACAGGAAAGGGTACCAAGAATTTCTACATTTTATTCGCCGAGTGTACATGCAGGAGACACGAGTATTAACCCTTCATCCGATACTTCCATGCGGGTGATTAACACACCACATACAACTATACCGGAAGTACAATTATTATCCAACGGACGATACAATGTGATGGTAACAAATGCAGGTGGGGGATACAGCCGATGGAAAAATATTGCGCTAACCCGCTGGCGGGAGGATTGTACCTGCGATAACTGGGGAACCTTTTGTTACATACGTGACCTTGATACAGATGCTTATTGGTCGGCTTCTTTTCAACCATCTTTAAAAGAAGGAGATAATTACGAAGCAGTATTTTCTCAGGGCCGTGCAGAATTCAGGCGGCGGGATTTTGCTTTGGAAACGCATACAGAAATTGTGGTGTCGCCCGAAGATGATATTGAATTAAGAAGGGTACATATTACCAACCGTTCCCGAAAAAAAAGAGTCATTGAAATAACAAGTTATGCGGAAGTAGTGTTGGCCAATGCCAGTTCGGATGAAGCACATCCTGCATTCAGCAATTTATTTGTACAAACAAAAATTATTGAGCAAAGGCATGCCATTGTGTGTACAAGAAGACCAAGGTCTTTAGATGAACAGCCGCCCTGGATGTTTCATTTAATGAAAGTGCACGATGCAGTAGTGGAGAATATTACTTATGAAACAGACAGGGATCAGTTTATCGGCAGGGGTAATACCATCAATACACCAAAGGTACTGCAACAAAAAAAGGCTTTAAGCGGAAGCAGCGGTTCCGTGCTTGATCCGGTTATTTCTATTCAGTATCGTATTGTTATTGAACCACAGGAAACTGCCATCGTTGATATGATTTTTGGTGTGGCTGAAACCAAAGAAGGTTGCAATATTTTGGTAGAAAAATACCAGGACAGGCACCTTACCAACAGGGTACTTGAGTTGGTATGGACACATAGCCAGGTAATACTGCGGCAGATAAATGCTACGGAAGCCGATGCACAATTATTTAGCCGCCTGGCAGGTTCAATCATTTTTTCAAATCCTTCTTTGCGTACCGATCCGGCAACCATTATTAAAAATCAACGTGGCCAATCGGGTTTGTGGGGCTATTCCATATCCGGCGATATACCCATTGTGTTATTACAAATTGAAGACGCTGCCAATATTGAATTGGTGAGGCAAATGGTGCAGGCGCATACTTACTGGCGCTTAAAAGGATTAATGGTTGACCTTGTAATATGGAACGAAGATCATGGAGGATACAGGCAGGTATTGCACAACGAAATACAAAGCCTTGTGGCACCGGGGCTTTCAAGCGATATGAAGGAACACCCCGGCGGAATTTTTATCCGTGCTGCCGACCAGATATCCAACGAAGACCGGGTACTTTTTCAAACAGTGGCACATATTGTAATATCGGATGCACTGGGTACGTTGGAAGAACAAATGAACAGGCGCAATAAACTAAAATCATCTATACCATTTTTCAGTCCGGTTAAATTTCATTCATCTGTATTAACTGATGTGCCACCCCGAAACGACCTGCAGTTTTTTAATGGTACCGGAGGTTTTTCTGGTGATGGTAAAGAGTATGTAATTACTACTACGCCTGCACGCTTTACACCGGCTCCATGGGTAAACATATTGGCCAATCCAACTTTCGGTTGTGTTATATCAGAAAGCGGGCAATCTTACACCTGGATAGAAAATGCACATGCGTTAAGACTAACACCCTGGAACAATGACCCTATCGGCGATTTAAAAGGTGAAGCATTTTATTTAAGAGATGAGGAAAGCGGAAGGTTTTGGTCGCCCACACCGTTACCTTGCCGTGGCCAATCACCTTACATCACAAGGCATGGCTTTGGCTACAGCATATTTGAGCATAGTGAAGATGGTATTGAATCTGCTATGACGGTGTATGTTGATATTGATGCACCCGTTAAATTTATGGTGATAAAGCTGCGCAACAATTCCAGCAG
>JAYWAU010000470.1:0-3277 GCA_043782265.1 Ferruginibacter sp.
TAACTTATCAGGGCGCTGTTTTTACAGCAGCTCTTTTTATTATTAATGATAACAGCGTGTGAACTAAGGAATCTAAATTATAAAATACTTCAGGAAAGAACACTTTGTTTTCCAAGGGGGTTCTTTATTTTAGCTATGAAGAATGTCCATTTAATAGTGAATCATTAAAGCAAGATAAAACCCTGGATTAATTACATATTCTACTTAATCAACTTTCTTTTGAATTAAAGCTTTCAAAATGTCCAAGGATTAATTCGTTGAATAAATATATTTTACTTCGGATGCATGTTTTATTCCTAAAAAACAGGGACTTTCACCCTGCCTGAAACTCTAGCTTTCCTTGATAAATAAAATGATAATTCTCAGAGCTATTTCCACGATACGCAGGCCTCTCTCTGGGTCTGGCAACCACTTTTTAAACTTTCGATAGTTCATACGGATAGATTAAAGCTGTAAAAGTATACACCATTATAATCTCAGGCAAGCGGCACAACGGACTAGCTTGTTATGTAGCTTTTAGGGTTTTTTGTAACTATTTAGGTGTTAGACCACATATTTTTTTAAATCTGATTGTGTAACTAAAATTTATTATATTTTAATAAATTAATTAGTAAAATATGAGCAAAAAGCTAAGTGATAAATACGATGAGTATGATGAGGGTATAAATTATTTAGAAGAATGGGATGAGTTTGAAAAAAATAAATTAATAGATCGGAAAGACAATAAGCCTGTACATCATGATTCAGATGGTGGTCAATGGGAGGGTTATTTATCTTTGCTTGGAATGGTTGCTGCTTTAGCACTTTTTACTTTTCTCGTTAAGAGTTGTATGGGATTTTAATGTAGTTCCTTTTTATCCTGTCTGTTATTCAAAAGCTTAAATTTGCAATGAATGAAGAAAAAGATTTTCTACTTAGATATGGATGGGGTTATTGCAGATTTTGACAAAGCAATAGACAATCATATTTTTAAAATTGGCCAATCTGGAAATTTACCAGTTTACGAAACGAGATCAGCAAAAGTACATGCTATATGCCAGGCTAATGACCAAATATTTCATGATCTGCCGGTTATTGAAGGTGCAATTGAGGCTACCAAAAAGACTATATGAATTGTTCGACGTTTATTTTTTATCTACGGCAATGTGGGATTTACCAATGTCATATATTGGCAAACGACATTGGATTGAAAAGCATTTTGGTGAGATGGCAAAACACCGTTTAATACTTACCCATAGAAAAGATTTGAATATTGGCGATTTTCTAGCGGATGACAGGTTAGTAAATGGAGCCCGTGAATTCAAGGGTGTACATATTCATTTTGGTACTGAAAGATTTCCTAACTGGCAAATAACATTAAAGTACCTGGAGAGTATTGCTTAATGTTATGCGTAGTTTTCACAACTTACCACTAATCCAAACGGTAAACGCATTTGATTTCCTTACTCGATTTATTTTTCAATAATTCGACCCCACCCCATCACAGAATCCCGTTTCCCTTTTACGTTGCAGCCCCCAGCAATACAAGGTATAATAACAAGATCATAACCGCACCTATATTTTTTAGTTTTAGTGATATTGATGCTAGTTGTTGGAAGGTTGAGGATTGCTTATGTGATAACCCAACGTTCACGAATGTCTTAGCGGTAGACGTGGTTTGATGTTCTGCTTTTTTTCTAATCTCTCCCCTTTCCTGCCCATCTTTTATTAACTGCCCTAATATTCGCTGTGTCCTTATTGTTTGTTCTGCAACTTATAAGCATATTGCCAGGAAGGTTATGTTTTATGATTGTCTTGTGGTAGATTGAGGAGAAATATAATTTATTGCTAAAGGAATACTACTCTTCAAGTGAGGCAGATGCCATCATGCTAGAGTTTGCTTATTTAGTAGGTAATACTACTCGCAATTTTATTTTCGGTTGCGAAGTAGTCAATAATTTCCTTGTCATCAAGGAAATTATATGGTTTTAAGATACCCTTGTCAACAAAATATAAGTTTTTACAAATTTGGTTTTGCCGCAGAAGAATTTGATTTTTTTGCAGTTCAAGTGTAACAATGCTTTCTTTCAGTTTTTCAAGAGTTCGGTCTGAAAGTTTGGAATAAGAATTTAGATATTTTATAAATTTGTCCATTCATCGAAGTCTTTCTAAAATTGCCACCAACGTGACTTTGTGAAAAAACTTACGCTGCCAATCAAATATTCAAACAATGTGAGTAGTCTCGAGGAATTGATATTTTACTATATTGAACAGCTTCTCAACTAGCTTACTAAGGTACACAGGACCTCATGTTAGCTGCATACCCTTCTCTGTCAGCAACAAGATTTACCCAATTGCATTGGTGGGCATTTTACTGTCCCATAACTACAATACACACAACAGTCGCCTTGGTTTGGTTTAAGTCGTGTCTTGCAATTTGTACACTCGTAAAAATATTGACAAGCGTCTGTAGGCATTGTTTCTTCTTGTGTGTGTCCGCAAACAGGGCAAGTAATTATTGATTGAAGTATAATGGTTTTTGTCATCAGTTATTTGTTACGGTTTGTGAGATTACTTTGTAACCTGTGCTGTTAATTGCTGCTGCAATACTGTCAATAGAAGTTTTGCTGTTGTCAAACTTTACAGTGCTGTTTGCATTTTCATAAGAAGTTTGAAATGCAATAATTCCTTTCACTTTTGAAATTTCGGTGTTTACGTGTTGTGTGCAACTTTCGCAAGTCATTCCTTTGATTTTAAAAACGGCTTGTTGGATATTTGTTTTGTCCACCACAACCACTTTTATTTCTTGTGGTTTTGGATAAAATGCCTTAGCATAATAAGGGAATGAAATCAGTAACCCTGCAACTACTGTAACAATTCCTAAAAATGATTTTGATTGCCAAAATGATTTCTTATTGTCTGCTTCACAATCGCAATCCACTTGTATTTGTGGTTTTAGTTTTTGATACCATGCAAATGAAAAAACCAAAACGGTCAGTCCAATTAAATAAGGTCTAAAAGGTTCAATCCATGAAAATGAAGATGCAAGTCCACTTGCTCCACCCAATAATGCTAAAACTGGTGTGATGCAACAAAGTGAAGCTGCGGTTGCAGTCAAAAGTCCTGCTATAAAACTCTTGCTATTTTTCGTCGTCGTTGTCATAGTTTAGCAGTAAAGTAAAAATAATGCTTTAACTGTTGGAGTGTTGCCAATAGGGTTCTGACTAACGTTTTTTATGGTTTTGAAGTCATTTTGATCTTTTTTATAGATAGCCCGCAAAGCTCCGCTGTACCTTGC
>JAYWAU010000471.1:0-3274 GCA_043782265.1 Ferruginibacter sp.
CCACTTAATATCAGAATGTACTCAAAATCGTAGCTGTTAATATGCCTCAGCGATTGGCGAACTGCATCTGCCGTTCCCTGAAACCAGCCACTATTATCAGGCGTTTGTTCTGCTGCAAGAATATCCACAAATCCCTTACTAAACATACTAAACTGGTATGTGTTTTTGATATGCTTGTTTAAAGAAGCAGAGTTAAACTGCGTGAGTACCAAAATACGGTTAAGGCTTGAGTTGATACAGTTGGAGATAGGAATATCAACCAAACGGTATTTACCAGCAATCGGTACAGCTGGCTTACTTCTGCTTGCAGTGAGCGGATACAATCTTGATCCTGCTCCTCCTCCTAAAACGATTGAAATAACTGATTTACTATCCATATTGGCGGTTGTTGGTTTTTAATTATTGATGTAATCTATTACTAAATTTATTAAAAATCCGATAAAAATTAAAGCAAACTTGCATACAAATCAATATACCGGCCGGCACTTTTTTCCCAACTGTTGTCTATCTGCATAATAGTGGTTCTAATTTTATTTAAGCGTTTGGGTTTACTATACAATTCCATTGCACGGTGCACAGAATAAGTGATGTCCCAAACGGTTGCATCATTAAATAAAATTCCGTAACCTCCCGGTTCGCCGTAATCAATTACCGTATCTCTCAAGCCGCCTGTATTTCTTACAATCGGGATAGCGCCATAACGCATGGCGTACATTTGGTTTAATCCACAAGGCTCTACCCTGCTGGGCATCAATAAAAAGTCGGCCCCGGCATACATTTGATGGCTTAGTTTTTCGTTGTACCCAATCTTTGAATTATAGTAACCCACCAATGCGGTCTTCATATTTTCAAGCTCCCATTCAACTTCCGGATCACCACTACCCAACACCAAAAAATTCATCTTTCCCTGCATATGAAAGATGGCATCATAAATAGCCTGTGGTAATAAATCGGCAGCTTTTTCATGTACCAGTCTTCCTATAAAAACAAACAGCGGTTTATCAATATCTAAATTAAATAAATCGCAGAGTATTTTTTTGCTGGCCAGTTTACCTTCGGCCGCATCTTCAATGCTAAAATTAGGATCTATATAAGTATCTATTGAAGGATCCCAAACTGCCAGATCAATACCATTTAAAATACCGGTACACTTACCTCTTTCGTATTCAAATAAATTTTCAAGGCCGTTAGCATTGCTACGCATTTCTTCCAGGTAGCTCTGGCTTACGGTAGTAACTTTTGAAGCGCATTTTACAGCACTTGCCAGGGGATTGATATTTTTATTCCAGTCTAACTTACCCCACTCCCATGTATCCCAGTTGGGAATGTAATTGGATTTATCCCAGCCCATCCAACCCTGGTATTGTGCATTGTGAATAGTTAGTACAGTAGGTATCCCTGATAAATGTTTATATGCATAACAGTGCTGCATCATAAAGGGAATTAACCCGGTATGATGATCATGCACATGAACAACATCAGGCTGGTGATTCCATTTACTTACCCAATCTACCACGGCAATCTGAAAAGCTGTAAACCTTTCCACATCATCATCATAACCGTAAACAGCTTCCCTGTCTAACAAGCCATTGATATCAACCAAAAAAAGATCAAACCCAAGCTTGTTTGTTTTTTCTTTAATGATGGTATAATTAAACCAGTAAGTTCCCATACCAAATGATCCCTTGTGAACAATATCAAAATCATTCTGGTACAAAAATTTTGTTCTGTACATAGGCATCACCACTTTGGCAATGTGGCCAAGTTGATTTTGGTATTTTGGCAATGCTCCTACTACATCACCCAATCCTCCAGCTTTTGCTACGGGATAACATTCGGCACTAACATGTAATATTTCCATTCTTTTAAGGATTTTCTAAAATCAATTCAATTTATGAATGTTTTTTTTCTGAACAATCAAACTATTAAAAAATTAATCAGGCGGGTGCTCTTGGATTTTATTTGCTTTGGCAATCAGGATAAGATTTTATATCGCATCATTGAAATTACCAATCAATAAATCTTATAAAATCTTTTCAATCAATTTATAAATGTAAAGAATTGCAATCGTGCTTCTTTATATTGCTTCACAATGTGTTTATTTTTTTTCACGTAAACAAAAAAAACTATAACTTTCGACATTCTTAATAAAACTTAACGATTAAATATGAGCCAACAAACTAAATGGTCGCAATTTGGAACACTGATTACGGTATTCTTTTTTTGGGGATTTGTAGCCGCAAGTAATGATATCTTAATACCTGTATTTAAAAAAGCTTTTGATTTAACGCAGGGGCAAAGCCAATTGGTTTCTGTGGCTTTTTATGTAGCATATACAGTAGGCTCTATTATTTATTTTGTTATATCCAAATTAATTGGAAGTGATTTATTAAACAAGATTGGCTACAAAAATGGCATTGCAATTGGTCTTATTATTTCAGCTATTGGCACTTTGCTATTTTATCCTGCTGCCAATAACGCTTCCTTTGTATTAATGCTTACCGGTTTATTTATTGTAGGCCTAGGTTTTTCATTACAACAAATTGCTGCCAATCCGTTGGCAATTATAATGGGCGATCCTAAAACCGGTTCTCAGCGACTCATTATGGCGGGTGGTGTAAATAATTTCGGTACAACAATAGGACCATTATTGGTAAGTTTTGCCATTTTTGGCAGTGTGGCATCTGGGTCTACTGTTGCTAGTATTGAAAGCGTTAAAATACCTTATTTAATTGTTGGCCTGGCATTTTTATTGGTAGCTGTATTTATAAAATTATCCTCTGTTCCAAATAAAATAGATCTTGATCATGTTGCTGAGGAAGAAGCTGTTGCAGGAAATAAAATATTACACAAAACATCTGCATTTCAATACCCGCAATTGGTGCTGGGCATGATTGGTATTTTTGTTTATGTGGGTGTAGAAGTATCAACAGCCAGTAATTTACCTGCTTATATGGAGTCGCATTTAGGGGTGTCTACAGAAAAAATAGCTCCTTATATTTCTTTGTATTGGGCAAGTTTAATGATTGGCAGGTGGACAGGTGCAGTGGGTGCCTTTGACGTAAGTAAGGGCATGAAAAAGGTACTTAATTTTTTAATGCCCTACCTGGCTTTTGCTGTTTTTCTGATAGTAAATACTATTGCACAGCATGATGTAACACAGTTTTTTGTTTACGCTTTTGTTATTGCAGTTATGATTATTGGTGATATTATGAGTAAAGGCAATCCTGCAAGAATGTTGCTTATTTTTTCAGCAATGGGTATTACAGCTTTA
>JAYWAU010000472.1:0-3273 GCA_043782265.1 Ferruginibacter sp.
TGGGTAGCTTTAGTAAATATTTATACTACGAAATTGTTTCGGTAGATATTGATAAAAGAGAAAGTTTTTCTGTAATTAAAACTTTTCGAAACAACAACACAAATAAAGATGCTTTGATAGTGGCTTTAAGCCCAAATCCAATATCAAGACCAGGGCACGTGCAATTAAAGTTTAATGCTGACAGAGCAGGGGAAATGGATGTATCGGTCTATAATAATTCCGGACAGTTAGTGTTGAGAACGAAAATGGCAGCATTTTATGGCCTTAACAGCGGACACCTGCATATGTGCGATTTAAATAAAGGAACTTACAATATCATTTTTAGACTTGCAGGTAAAAAGGAAATAAAAAAAGTGGCGGTTCTTTAAAAGAGAATAAAAAATTCGAAGAATATTTAATTTTAATTTTCTAAAAAGTGCTAAATTGTTTTTAAATAAAAAACGATTTGTCATGATAAAATTCCAAGAAATTAAAGTAGGCGATTATTTATTAGCCGATAATGATGGAGATATGTTACCTGGAGAAGTAACCAATTTGAATGGAGATGAAAAACAGGTTTGTGTAGATACCGGTGTTCAGGAGTTCTGGTTCGAAACAAGCCAATTGAGTGCTATCCCTTTGGATGATACACAACTGACAAACCTTAAATTTACCAAGCAACAAAATGATGATGGCACATTGAAATACCTGAAAGGTGCATTTAGAATTCTCTTGTCTGCTGAAGGAAATTTTTCAACTTTCGAAATTTGGTATCGAGATGAACGGAGGCATATTCTACATCCCATCAACGTACACCAGTTGCAAAATCATTTTTACGAAATGACAAAAGTTCATTTAAACAACGAATCATTTGCTTAAAGAGCATAAAAATAAAAACCCGGTTATTAACCCGGGTTTTTATTTTCCTAAGAGGCAGCTATTATTTTAAATCTGCCGATTTTAAAGTTGTTTCTTCATCTGTATTACTCACTATTCCACTGTAATTAATATTGATCTTATTTTTAGATTGTATCATACCATATTTTTTAGCATAATATGATTGAACATCAGAAATAAGTGCACCTGCAGGTAATGGTATACCAAGCACGGATGCTGACAACGCAGAGATTACATGTATTACGTCGCTATAAACATTTCCATTTACTGTTTTACTGATTCCTTTTTCAGCAATAGTATTTACAATAGTGATGGTTAAAGGAACCCCGGAAGAGGTAATGGCATAAGATTGAGTCCAAGAGGTATTTAAGGCTGCATTGTCTTTTAGATAAATATCTTCGATGGGATTACTAATTAGGGTAGCCGGAAGGTTTTGAAAAGTATAATAATCATTACCTGAAATATAATAATACTCATTGGCACTGCCACTACTGTTGGTAAATACATGGTATGCTTTTCCATTAACAGTACTATCCCGGTTGGTGGAAGTAAGGGTGTAATTTTGGGAAACTGTAGTTATTTTGTTGGTTCGTTCGTAATTCCAGGTACTGTTAGCAGTTAAAGTTTGGTACTTGTCTGGTACAACTACAGGAGTGGTAGTTTCCTTTTTGCAGGAAATAATTGTAACTGAAATGGCTAAGAATGTAAAAAAAGTCTTTTTCATGGGGAAATAATTAGTTTTAAAAGGTAAATATCTGATTTTTTTAATAATAATTAAATTAATCCTCTTATCTTTGCGCTCCCAAAATATATGGCGAAGCAAGCACTCATTAAACAAGACGGAACAATATTAGAAGCGCTGAGCAACGCTATGTTCAAAGTTAAGCTGGAAAACGGACATGAAATCCTGGCGACTATATCTGGTAAAATGAGGATGCATTATATCAGAATATTACCCGGTGATAAGGTAGGAGTTGAAATGAGTCCATATGACTTAACAAGGGGTAGAATTATTTTCAGGTATAAATAATAGGTGTTCATAAATAAAAATTTACAAGATGAAGGTTAAAGCTTCCATTAAAAAACGAAGTGTTGATTGCAAAATTGTACGCAGAAAAGGTGTATTATTCGTGATCAATAAAAAAAATCCACGTTTTAAACAAAGACAAGGGTAAAATTGATAATGGTGAAAGCCATGGAAACAAATCAACAAATTAACAAATTAATAGAATTATGGCTCGTATTGCCGGTATAGATTTACCAAAAAACAAAAGAGGCGAAATCGGACTTACCTACATATTTGGTATAGGCCGCTCTACTGCTCAGTATATTTTAGATAAAGCTTCTATAAGCTACGATAAAAAAGTAAATGAGTGGAATGATGATGAACAAACTGCCATTCGTAATGTAATTAACGCAGAGTTTAAAACTGAAGGTGCTTTGCGTAGCGAAGTGCAGATGAATATTAAGCGTTTGCTTGATATTGCCTGCTACCGTGGTTTACGTCATCGTAAAGGTTTGCCTTTGCGTGGACAACGTACCCGTACCAACAGCCGTACCCGTAAGGGAAAACGCAAGACAGTTGCCGGCAAAAAGAAAGTTGCTAAAAAATAATTAATCGATACCAGGTAGCAATACTTGGTATCAGTTTTTATAGACTTTTCACAATTGAACAAACGCCGGATAGCTTAAAGTCAGCAGGAGGGTTAGTTCAGTCCCGATAAAAAGCGGGATATATTTTTTAAAAGATTACCTATTTAAAGTTATTATGGCAAAAGCACAAAAGGCTCAGAGCGCAAAAGCAGCAGCTAAAAAAAGAGTAGTAAAAGTAGATAGCTACGGAGATGCTCACATTGTTGCAAGTTTTAACAACATTATCATCAGTTTAACCAACAAAAATGGCCAGGTTATTTCATGGTCAAGTGCTGGTAAAATGGGTTTTAAAGGAAGTAAGAAAAATACACCTTACGCCGCCCAGATGGCCGGAGCCGACGCAGCTAAAGTAGCTATGGATGCAGGTTTAAAAAGAGTAGATGTGTTTGTAAAAGGACCAGGTTCTGGCCGCGAAGGAGCTATCCGTTCTTTATCACAATCAGGAATTGAAATTAATATGATTAAGGATGTAACTCCATTACCACACAATGGTTGCCGTCCTCCTAAAAAGAGAAGAGTATAATATTATCCTCTTATTAGAAAGAAGAGAATTTAGAATTATATTATTTATAGACAATTATTTGTCAAGCTGGTTAAGATTCATTTTTTAGATTTTTCATAATCTTAACCGGGAACTAAAAAATCTACAATTATAATTATGGCAAGGTACACAGGCCCCAAAACAAAGATCTCCAGAATTTTCGGAGAGCCTATTACAGGAAACGGAAAGTGGTTAACTAAAAA
>JAYWAU010000473.1:0-3272 GCA_043782265.1 Ferruginibacter sp.
CCTGGCAAAGATTGATAAGATCAAGCTACCCAATACCAAAATAAAATTGCTGCAACAGCTCTTAGCTAAAATGATAGGCGAGATAAAAAAAGTGAATAAAGTAAAGGGTATTGATTTTACTAAGAAAATGCAGGCGCTTGTAAACGAGTATAACAACCGGGATAAGAATGATATTTTCAGAAGTGAAGTATTTGAGGAAATGGCCGAGCATCTTACCAATATGATCTGGGAAGTGCAGAAAGAATTTAGTGCAGGTGATGCCATGGGAATCAATTTTGAGGAAAAAGCATTTTATGATATTCTGAAAGAACTCTGCATAAAATATGATTTCACTTATCCTGAACCTAAGTTAATAGAACTGGCAAAAGCAGTTAAGGAATTGGTTGACGGACAAGCCAGGTTCCCTGATTGGAACAGGCGGGATGATATTAAATCGGCCTTAAAGGTTGGTTTAATTTTATTACTCGATGAATTTGGATATCCACCGGTGGAAAGAGATGAAGTGTATGTGGAGATATTTGAGCAGGCGGAGAATTTTAAGAAGAATAATGTATAAAATTATTTTTAGTAAAATGGATTCAAAAATATTATTAGGAAAAATACTTCAACGATTCTCTGACATAAAAACAGTAAAAGTAGAGGGGTACAATTCTTTTGGCTATATACGGGAAACCAATAATGCAGTATTTGTAACGAGGGAGGCAGGGGGAAATACCCGAATTCAGTTTGAAAAAATATTGCTGGGAATAGAATCCTATAAGTTAAATCCCAGATGGTGCCATGCAATGATTCGTTCTACTTAAAAGTTCTAAAACAAAAAAAACCGCCTCTCGGCGGGATTTTTCATCGGGGAATACATAGCATTTATTAGTGGGCGGCGTCAAACTTTTTAAAGATAGAATTAACATTTCTGTTAATCTCCTTACCGGAGATATTGGCCGTATTCAGTTCATTGGTGGCCCAGCCTTGCCAAACTGCTTTATCAGTTGCAGGATCAATCAGCGTAACCGTTACCGTTCCTTCTTTCACCGTAGTGGAATAACGGTCGTAACCTACAAACTGAGACGGGAAATAATATGTACTCAATCTGCCGCTGTAACGGTTAAAAAAAGTTCTTGTATAAGGCTGCGAATAAACCGGGTTTGTTTTTTGCTGCTGATTTTTTTCAATAACCAAGTCTGTACTTACCAGTACATCCGGATTTAAGCTAACTATGCGCCATCCGTTTTTTTGTAGCTGCCCGTCTACAGCGGTCCGAATATTTTGCTGAATAATATCTCTGCTTCTGTCAGGCTTGCCTTCAGTTGCTTTTTGTTCTTCTACCCATCCATATGTTTTGTATTTGCTTAAATGGGTACCATTAGCCATTTCAATGTGCGAAACGCTTGTACAGCTTGCAAGAAATAGCATACCTGCCAAAAAAATTGCCATATTGAATGATTTTCTTTTCATTTTATTGTTCTCCTTTTTTTTGTCTTAATAATAAACGTTATACTTATTAATAAACGCAAAAAAGATGCGGCGATATTGCTTTGTTTGTGAAAGTTTAGTGAAAGAAATAGCACCATAAGATTTGAACATCAATTACGCTGTGTACTGTCTCGACGGGGTTTGCTTTCGTGGTTAGTTTAAATTCTTCAAAGTACATTCATTAGAACCTCAGCCTGGCGCAGGATTGCATCAACCGAACGAAATGATAATAGGCGCTACTACTGGCGCAGGAATGTATTAACAGAGCGAAATGATAATAGTCGCTGGAATGAAGCGATGGTTTTGCAGGGTTGGGTTTCCAGTGTGAGCACGTTACTACTATCTGGTAATAAATAATTGCCGCATGGACACCTGCGCCAGATGGAGCTAACGAAATCATATTAGGCGCTGGAATGAGGCGATGGTTTTGCAGGATTGGGTTTCCAGTGTCAGCAGGTTACTACAATCTGGTAATAAAAAGTTGCCGCATGAAAGATCAGTAACAACAAGGCACAGGAGAAGGACACCTGCGCCAGATGGTACTTTAAATTGAACACATTTAATAGGTTTATTTATGTATCTTTCCCGAATTAATTCTGAATATAAAATGTGTTGCGGTAATAGTGACTCTTATGTAAAAGAAATAACGCAAACTATTTATCGACCAATTTATAAAACAAAACCCTAAACAAAAATGAGCAAAGTACTCAGTGTTGGCGCAAGTTTACTATTTGTTGCCGTCTTATTTTCCGCCCAGTTAAACATGTCTTCCTGTACCAAGGAAACAATAAAAGAAGTAATTAAAACTGACACAGTCAAAGTAACTGTGACAGTAAGAGATACCACGCTGATAAAGGATACATCAATTCTGGGTATCTATGTTGGCACCTACTCCGTAGATCAATTTCCGGCTTATACTCCTGCTAAGACAAGCCTTGTTATTATGCCAAATGATTCTTTGATTCAAAAATCGATTTCTATAGGAACGGGTCCAGGCACAGGTATAGCCTATTACAGCAGAGGAACATGGACTTTAAAAGGAGACAGTCTTATTTGTAGTCTTTCAACTTTGACTTTTCCTGTATTTCTTACACAAACCGAAAGTTTTCTTTACAACAAAGCACAGAATACGTTGTCTTCAGGAAAATGGACTGACTTGTCTGGTCAAAATTATACAGGCACATACTCTACATTGGTAAAAGCTGAATAGTTTGCCTCCTTTGGTCCAAGTAAACTCTCATAAATAAGCAGGCTCTTGCATTTGGCGCAAGTATGTCGGGCGGCTTAAGTGTGTTGGCATACTTGTGCCAGACAACCAAAAGAGCTAACAAGTATTGAGCAACCAATATTGCTAAACAGCAAACGTCAATGACTTCAATTAAACTCAAAAATAGCAGCCATAAAACTTTCTATAAAAATGATATTTATATTTTTGTAGTTTTAAAACATGAGTCGCAAATATAAATTTTGGGATAGTAATAAAATGTATTTCATCAGCTTTGCCACAGTAAACTGGATAGATGTTTTTACGAGAAATGAGTACAAGGATGAAATAATAAAAAGCTGGCAGCATTGCCAGCAAGAGAAAGGACTTGAGATATATGCCTGGTGCATAATGCCAAGCCATATACATATGATAATAAGCAGTCACGATAAACCATTGGAAGATATAGTAAGGGATATGAAAAGCCATACTTCATCTCAATTAAAGAAACTTATAAAAGAACATCCGCAGGAAAGCAGAAGGGAATGGATTGTATGGATGATGGAAAGAGCAGGTAAAAAGAACAGTAATAATAGTG
>JAYWAU010000474.1:0-3270 GCA_043782265.1 Ferruginibacter sp.
TTCAGCACCTTCCTGGTTCCATTTTTATACCTGGTTGTTGCAACCGCATTTTATTTTGTGTTGTACGTTTGGAAAAATAAGCAATTTAATAAAAGTAAAACGCAGGCAGCCCAGGTGGAGGTTTCGCAAATCAACAGAGAATTAATCTATGGCCTCGGCTCGCTTATAATATTTGCTGCAATGGGTTTTACGGTGTTTCTGTTATATCATTACGGTTACAGCCGGGTATATATGTACTATTGGCAATATGGTATTGTATACTTTTTTTTCTCTGTTTTGTTAATGATTCTTTTTCACGACATGTATTTTTACTGGACCCACAGGCTGCTGCATCTGCCGGGCTGGTATCAGCGGGTACACAGCATTCATCATCTTTCATCAAATCCTTCTCCCTTTACTGCACTGGCTTTTCATCCTGTTGAAGCAATTATACAGGCAGCGGTACTTCCTTTGATGATTGTTATTATTCCTGCACCTCCTTTTGCAATATTTATCTTTTTAGTGTACATGGTGTATAAAAATGTACGTGGCCATGCAGGCTACGAATTTACTGATACTGCACTGCGGCAAAGTAAATTAAACCGGCTGCATAGTTATGCTATCCATCACAATCAACATCACTTATATGGAAGCCATAACTACGGACTTTATTTTACAATCTGGGATAGGTTACTGAAGACATTTAGAAAAGAAGAATGATTGTAATGGCAAGTTTATTAGGCTGTAATTATTATTAATCAACGTACCGTAAATATGCGGAGGCCCGGCATTTTTGAGAATAGCATGATTTAAAATTGCAGCCCTGTAATAAAATCAGCACAATCAAATTTCAATTACCGTTTTGCTTTTAAATACCCAGATTTTTAAATAACTGCAGGTATTGTGGATTGGCGGGATCAAGTTGTTTTAATCTTATACCTTCCTGTTTTGCTTTTGCCATATCATTCGATTGGAGATAAACAAAAGTAAGTGCATAATACAATCCTGCATCAGTCGGGTTTATGGCAATTCCTTTGCCTGGTAAGTATATTTATTAAACTGTAGTATTGGCAGTACTACAAATCAAAACAGCTTTACACCAATCGCTACACTTATTGAACTAAAATTTTCTTTTATAATTTCGCCTCTGTTAAAAATATTGATGTAAGAAAATTTACCCGTCCATTTATGATTGTTTGAAAAATAAAAACCTATAGAAGGCTTTATGCCCAAAAGGGTTTGTCCGCTTACAAAACTGGGGCCAGCTACAAACGACAGATACATATTTTTTACAGGGTTAATTACGGTTCCTGCAAAAATATTTACCATGCTGCCAACATCATTTAAGGGTGTACCATCATTGGTAGTTCTAAAAATTTTATCATCTGCAAGATAAATATCTCCGGTAATTTCTATGGTTGGTTTAAAGATTGTTTTTGTGTTAAAAAATGTTTGCAGTCCAAGCCCAATACCCCAGGGGTTATTACCCAATGTTTGGTCGTGTATGGTGTTGGTATAGCCTACCTGCAGGTAAGTAGTTAGTTTTCTTTCTGTTTGTGCGGCAAGCTGCATTACAATAAAACAACTTAAAAACAGGGCTGTAATATTTTTCATTGGGATTTAATTAAAGATGGTTTATTAAATGTTATTGTGCCAGGTTATTGCTGACTAAAACTAAATGTATTAATAAAAGCTGATTTGCTCCTACTGATTTTATGGCTTACTGTTTTTGAGCCCACTTTTTTCTATAATTTTCATGCAGTACTTACTATCATCTAAGGCCATTAGCCTGAAATAAAAATAAAGCAGCAGTTTTAATGCAGTATCATATCAGCTGCTTTTTCAGCAATCATAAAAACAGGCGCATTGGTATTACCAGATACAATTGTTGGCATTACAGAAGCATCTACCACCCGCAGGTTTTCTATGTTGTGGACCCGCAATGCAGCATCTACCACTGCTGTTTCATCCTGCCCCATTTTGCAGGTACCTACAGGATGATAAACAGTTTCCATACTTTTTTGGATGTGCAGTAAAATCGCATCATCACTGCTACAATCAGGTGGATAAATCAATTGCTTACGGTAAGGGGTAAAAGCAACAGCTTCTGCAATTTCTATTGCTTTTTTGCCCGCTTCTATCAGCACTTGCTTATCTGATTCTTCACTCAAAAAATTGGGTTGAATAATTGGGTAGTCAAACGGATTTTTGCTACGCAAGCTTACATAGCCCCTGCTTGTTGGTTTTAACAAAGTTGGTAAAATACTAAAACCATCCTGGTTAACAGGGAATGTTTTGAAATCATAAAAATCATAATCATATTTATCGCCCCCATAAAAAGAAGCAAAATGAAGTTGGTAATCCACCCTGTAGGGGCTTTGAGACGTACTGCCAAATGCGACTGCTTCCAATGGCGCACTGGTTAGTGCTCCTTTTTTAAACACCAGGTAATTTAGGATGTCAACAAGTTGATTTGCCGGTTTAAGGTGATGGTTTTGCCCGAGCGGAAGAGTGGTGGTAGCACTTACTGGATAAAAAAGATGGTCCTGTAAATTTTTTCCCACCCCGGGCAAATGCTTAATGCAGGCAATACCCAATGCACTTAATTCTTCTTTATCACCAATACCGGAAAGCAACAATAATTGCGGCGATGCAAATGAACCTGCAGACAAAATAATCTCTTTACTGGTCCTTATTTGCTGAGCAGCATTTTTACCTGTCATTACTTCAACACCTACTGCTTTATCATTTTCGACGATGATTTTTTTTGTGTGGGTGTTGGTCATCACCGTAAGGTTTGTTCTGCTTATTACAGGTTTTAAAAAAGCAACTGCACTACTTTGCCTTTTACCATCTTTAATGGTAAATTGAAAGGGCCCTGCACCTTCCATTTGCGCCCCATTGTAATCGTTGTTTTTTGCAAAACCACATTGATTGCAGGCGTTAATAAATGCACTAGCAAACGGTGTATTAAAGCGTTTAGCAAAACCTACCGTTAACTCTCCGCTTTGCCCATGATAGGCATTTGCAATATCCTCATTATTTTCTGATTTTTTAAAATAGGGCAGCACCTCTTCATAACTCCAGCCACTATTACCCATGGCAGCCCAATCGTTGTAATCTTCTTTATTACCTCTTACATAAGCCATGGCGTTGGTAGAACTGCAACCGCCGAGCACCTTCCCTCTTGGCAAATAAATTTTCCTGTTTAAGGCATGTTGTTGAGGTTCTGTCCAATAGCCGCCCCAGTCTACTTTACTGCGGTGCAGTTTGGCATACCCTGCGGGAATA
>JAYWAU010000475.1:0-3269 GCA_043782265.1 Ferruginibacter sp.
CCCGAAAGAATTTTCTGTATTAATATCACCATTGGAAGATTTTGCTGTAATGATACTTTTAACCAGGTAATTGCTTTTGGAATCTATAAAAAGCGTGGAAATTACTCCTTGTTTATCCGTAAGTTTTAATTTATAGCATTCTGCATTTTCAACCTTTTCTTTACCTGACATTTCAACCTGGCTACCTTTTTCTTTGTAATTAACCAATGACCCCTGTATATCCAGCAGCGATAAAGAAGATTTTAGTTTATCAACTGAAACTTCCTCCGGGCTTGCCTGTCCCATAAAGGGCATAAAATCCCATCCTTTCATTGGATTCACAACCTGAAAACCTTCCCCCATACCTGGTACAGAAATATCATTGCGAGAACCAACACCCTGCACCCTTGTAATTGTTACGCCGACATCCATTCCCTGTACGTTAAGACTGCCAACTTTCTTTACAGATTTGAGCGAAAGAATTTTTTCTTTTCCTCCGAGGGCTGTTACATACTTATCAATTACTTCATCTGCAGTTTGAGCCTTAACTGACTGAATACTCATCATTGCTGCTACAGCAAAAAGGCACATTTGTACTTTTTTCATGACTACTTTTTTTAAGATTGTTTATATTGGTTTAAAAAATTGATTTCTATTGGCTTGTTAATTTCAACTTTATTAAAGTTTATTTCAATCATAACATTTTCTTCCAATATAGTCATTGAAATGCTATGAGCAAACATAACTCCATCTACTGGTTTATAGCTGGTATACCGTGTACGAAATTCTGACTGGCTTTCGTTTTTATTGTTATTAGCTAAACTACTTTTACTCAAAGATTGAATTAGCAAATTACCCGATAAACTGATCCAATAGAATATCTCATTCCCTGACTTTGATGCAAGCTTGATTTGGTTACAATTGGTACCATCTATGTCCTCCTTTCCGATCAAGACGGCTGAATATTCATGATTAGTCTTATTCCAAATTTTTATTGACGCTTCTGTATCTGTTTGCATTGCAGCAACAAAATCATCCATCATTTTATCATTTAAAAATAAATGATCCGGAACAGTTGAATTACTTTTTAAATCTCCCATCTGCCAAAAGGTATTAAAACCCATAGGATTCAAAGAATTTTTTTCTTTATAAATTTTTATCGGCTCCACATTTCCCACCATCAATATGATGCCTTCCATATAAATACTTTTAATGGCGGCTAATTTGTCAAAACCACCTCTTTGCCTGATATGCTTTTCAATTATTTCATCTACGGTTTGTCCGCTTGCAAATTGCACTGCTACCAAAAACAAAACAAATATGCCAAACAAAACCAGGTTCTTCATCTCACCAATTTAAAATAAAGTTGAAAGATATACTAAAATTATGCCACTGATAACATAATTGATAAATGGATGAAGCATACTATCAATGGTTATTATATCATGCAAATGAAAGTAACTGGTTATGCTTATTTTTATGTTTAAAATGAATCTTTTCAAGATAAAATAGTTATATGCAATTTTCTATAAAAGGTAATGTAATGGATGTTTTTAATAAAACGATTTTTTATGGAGAAGTGCTTGTTGAGAATGGAAAAATAACAACTGTTGTAAAAATTGCCGAAGCTAAAGTCAATGAAAATTTTATACTACCGGGATTTATTGACAGTCATGTACATATTGAAAGTTCAATGTTAGTGCCAGCTGAGTTTGCCAGATTGGCCGTTGTGCATGGCACTGTAGCAACAGTTAGTGATCCTCACGAAATAGCAAATGTTTGCGGCATGGCTGGTGTTGAGTTTATGATTGCTAATGGAAAAACTGTTCCCTTCAAATTTAACTTTGGTGCACCCAGTTGTGTACCTGCAACAATTTTTGAGACGGCCGGTGCCACATTGAATGCGGAAGATGTTAACGCTTTATTACAAAAAGAAGAGGTGAAATACCTGAGTGAAATGATGAATTTTCCAGGTGTGTTGCATGCAGATGATGAAGTGATGAAAAAAATTGCAGCAGCAAAAAAATACAACAAACCTATTGATGGACATGCACCCGGATTAAGAGGCGAGGTTGCAAAAAAATACATTGCAGCAGGCATTAGTACCGACCATGAATGTTTTACCGCCGAAGAAGCATTGGACAAATTAAACTACGGCATGAAGATTTTAATTCGGGAAGGAAGTGCTGCTAAAAACTTTGAAGCGTTGATTGGTTTGATGATTCACCATGCAGACAATATGATGTTTTGCAGCGATGACAAACATCCGGACAGTTTGGTAGAAGGGCATATTAATTTGTTGTGCAAAAGAGCTGTGGCAAAAGGTATTAATGTTTTTAAAGTATTACAAGCCGCCTGCATAAATCCCGTATTGCACTACAAATTAGATGTTGGCTTATTAAGAGCAGGCGATGCTGCAGATTTTATTGTGGTGGAAGACCTTACCCATTTTGAAACACTACAAACTTATGTTGATGGAGTGTTGGTTGCAACCTATGGAAAGTCATTAATAAAGACAGAAACAGCCGGGCTCATTAATCAGTTTGATTGCGCTGAAAAAGTAGTGAGTGATTTTTCAGTTCCGGATATTGGTGTAAAAAAAATACCTGTAATCGAGGCTTTGGAAGGGCAGCTAATTACTAACAAATTAAGTATTAAACCAAAAATTGTAAACGGCGAAATTGTTAGTGATGTTATCAATGATGTTTTAAAAATAGTTGTAGTTAATCGTTACAATAATAGGCCTATTGCAAAATCATTCATAAAAAACTTTGGGCTTCAGCAAGGTGCTATTGCTTCAACAGTAGCACATGATAGCCATAATATTATTGCAGTAGGTGTTGATGATGAAAGCATTTGCAGGGCTGTTAATTTGGTAATTAAAGAACAAGGAGGAATTAGTGCAGTTTCTTTTAATGGAAGTAATAATATGGTATTAGGTTTACCTATTGCCGGTTTAATGAGCAATGCCAATGGGTACACTGTGGCGGCTAATTACACAGCCATTGATAAAATGGTAAAAGAAGAATTGGGTTCAACATTAATTGCACCATTTATGACTTTATCTTTTATGGCACTTTTGGTAATTCCCCATTTAAAATTGAGTGACTTAGGTTTGTTTGATGCGGATGCATTTGTATTTGTCGAGTAAGACTATTTAATCTTTTGTAGCTTATCAAAGAAATTATTCCTTAATCTTAGCACTCAATATTTTTATAGCAACACTATCAGTTCCTTTGGGTGCAAAATATTTTGTTTTAAAATCAGCAGATTTACCAGGTTCAATATTA
>JAYWAU010000476.1:0-3258 GCA_043782265.1 Ferruginibacter sp.
AGGATATATAAAAATTTAATCTGTATTTCAAGTTTCCAATTTAAGAGTATAATTGTTTTTTTACAGTGCTGTTTAAATTTTTTAATGAAGTAAAATGAATAGTAGTAAGGTGCAAATAAGAACTGTTAATGTTACCCGTTATGTTACTCCACTAAGGGAAGGAGGCTCTCTGCCTGCAATTGTCGAAGCAGATGATGGCTTTTTATATGTGCTTAAATTTCGTGGCGCAGGGCAGGGGGTTAAAGCTTTAATTGCAGAACTGATAGGCGGCGAAATAGCAAGGGCGGTAGGTTTACTTGTACCGGAAATTGTGTACGCCAATATTGATGAAGCGTTTGGAAGAACTGAACCAGATGAGGAAATACAGGATTTATTAAAGGCAAGCGTGGGGCTAAATCTTGCATTGCATTATCTTTCCGGCTCCATCACTTTTGATCCTGCTGTTACTAATATAGATGCGACACATGCCTCTAAAATAGTTTGGTTAGATTGCCTGCTCACCAATATGGACCGTACTGTTCGCAATACAAATATGTTGTGGTGGAAGAAGGAATTATGGCTGATAGATCATGGAGCTTGTTTGTATTTCCATCACAACTGGCAAAATATTGCTGAGCAGGCCATACGGCCTTTTGTTTTGGTGAAAGATCATGTATTGCTTCCACAGGCTACAAAACTCGCTGCGGTAGATGAAGCATTTAGAATAATACTTACCAACGATCGCATCCATTCAATAGTTAATCTAATTCCTGATGAATGGCTGGCAATGGATACCTTTTTTGCAACAACCGATCTGCACCGGCAGGCATATATACAATTTTTAGAAACCCGTTTGGCCAACACCAACATTTTTGTAAAAGAAGCACAGCATGCAGCAACATCAATTATTTGAGTACGCCGTTATACGCATCGTGCCCCGGGTAGAAAGGGAAGAATTCCTGAATGCCGGAGTAATTCTCTATTGTGCCAAACTACAATTTTTGCAGGTAATGATAGGTTTAAACGAGGCCCGGTTGTCAGCGTTTTGCATCGAACCTGGCAGAGAAGAAATAATACAACATCTTGAAGCAATTAAACGTATCTCCATGGGAGATAGTAGCGCCGGACCGATTGCAAAATTAGATATAGCCGCCCGCTTTCGCTGGCTTACTGCCACCCGTAGCACTATCGTTCAGCCTTCCAAAGTTCATCCCGGTTTTTGTTCTGATCCGGAGACAACACTTATCAGGCTATATACCCAGCTTGTTTTATAAAGAGTTATAACAGCACAAATCTCTATTAATAGCAGCCTGTTGTTCGCCTTTAAACCCTAAAAAATTTCATTCCGTTTATTTTTAAGGAGATAAATAACTACCTGATCTGACCACGTATTAAACCACCGGGATGTTTTGTGCTATGTGCATTTACATAAACAGGATCTGATTTTACATTGGCATAAAGGGCATCTGTTAATAAAAACTGTTTTGCTACACCAAAATCTGCGGCGCTTCCGCAAAGACTTACAATAACGGGGCCGTTAACTCCTGTGGCCGCTAAATGTATATGAGCTGCAGCTAAGGCGTCATCTGATTCTAAATTTGCTACAGTTATTTTGGAATATAATTTTTTCTCGTCTGTTAATCTAAGAATTGCAAGTCCGGTAGCTGTGGTTGTTACAGGTGTTGGTTCATTGGTGCCGAGTAGTACAATATCCGATGCCATTTCTATTCCCACATTTAGTTGTCCTCTTAACAGACCACCAGGCTGTTGGGTTGAGTGAACATTAAAGTAAAGCTCATTTACATCATCTTTTAGACTATCAATAAACGTAGTCCGAAGATTGCTTAAAGTTGCCGTTGCAGAACTGCCAGAAAAAACCGGGTCAAAACCCAGCACCACCGGACCGTTTGTAATTACGTCGCCTGCATGAATATGCGCTGCCGTTAAAGCATCGCCTGATGCAAGACCGGTAACGTTAATTGTATATTTTAATGTATTGTCACTATACAACTGAATTGTAACGGTGCCTGTTTCTGTTCTTCCAGCCCGTGCCGGATTCTCATTTTTTGGCGATAAAGGAATTGTCCATTCTTTAACTACAGTTGGCGCAGGAGTTGTGTTGTCTTTTTTACATGCTAAAAATAGCATCGGCAATATCAGGCATAGTAAAGCCATTGGCGAATTTTTCTTTTTCATACAATGATCGTTTTTAAAGAATACGAACTTTTATTGCAGAAGGTTGTGTCTGTATGAAAAAATAAAAGCAGGGTTTACAAATTACTTTCGGCGGTTCCACCAAAATAAACCACCTACAAAACATATAATTAATAAAATGCCCGATAGAATATTGTTGATAGTTGAATCTGATTTATTCTTTGCATTGTCTTCTTTACCAGATGTTATTTCAAAGCTGGAGAGATCGTCAAATGAATTGAGGTCTTTAAAATATGCCGGTGCTTCCTCCCTTGTTGTATGATCTTTATAATTCTCATACTCTGTAATAAGATGTACATGATTATAAAGACAATAAAATTTACTGTTGTATGCAAAACTAGAATTCTTTACATGGGTTTCGCTTTCAGTAACTTTCCAGTCTTCCGGCAGTTCTATATTTAGTTCTTCTTTATAATTAGCGGGGAAAGATAGCCAAAAGGGCATAATACGATCTTTCTCTTTGGGCTTTCTTAAAATGTTGTCAACTACGAAAGCTGAAAATGAAAATTTATTCACTTTATCTTTATCGAGCTTCCAGAAATTTGGGAGTGTATAATACTCTATAGTTGTAAATATTCCCGTTGAATCATTATCTGTAAAAGTCAGGCTATCCGATTTTATATCTTCAAAATAAGGAGCATAAAATTTTTTATAGCTTGTCAATATTTCTGAAATGCTTGCATTGTTAAATTCGTCTCTTTTTTCATCCGCAGCATTTCCCTCGCTTGTTGTAATAACCTTAAATGTTCCACTACCCGTCATGGCTGCTACTTTAAAATATTCCTCAATATGCTCTTTGCTGTTGTTACGAAAAGCAATGGAACTAAGTGCTGAAGTAGTATCTGCAATAACAAGCCCAGCCTGGTAATCAGGATAAAATATGTTTTTTATATTTCCACGCTGGTAGGCAATAGTTGGATCAAACCAGTAGTATATATTATTCAATTTTACCCTAACGGTAACATGATCAAAATCGGTTGGGGCAGGAAGTAATGTATTGGTATTTTTTTTAGTGACAGTATTTATCAACACCGGAGAGGCATCAATATTTATTGCCCTCAACAT
>JAYWAU010000477.1:0-3255 GCA_043782265.1 Ferruginibacter sp.
ATGCTATTCCTATCGTTGAAAAGTATGATATTATTCTGGCAAACATAAATTTAAATGTAATCACAGCTAATCTTTTGTCAATTGCTTCGGTTTGTAAAGAAGGAGGCAATTTACTTTTAAGTGGCTTTTTAAAATATGATGAAGTCATAATGCTGGATTCTATAAAAAGAGTTGACTTTCAATACATTACAACAGTAGAAAGTGGCGAATGGATAGCAATAATAGCGGTTAAACCTTAAAGTGTAGAGAATTTCAACTTTGCCATTAACATTAAAAATGCTTAGCTAAAAGGATTATTCAATATATTTGTAAAACTCAACTCACTATAGAAACAATGAAGGAATTACTTTTAATAGTTATTGCTTATTTTATTGGATCCATTCCTACTGCCTTAATTGTCAGTAAAAATTTTTTCGGTATAGATATCCGGGATTATGGTAGTGGTAATATGGGAGCTACAAATACATTTAGGGTATTGGGTTCAAAATATGGAACTATTGTAATGGTTTTTGATATTCTGAAAGGAATGGCAGCGGTTGGTTTATATTATTTTTTACCAGCCTATTTGCATGATGAATGGGCCCGGACCAACCTGATGGTAGGTTTAGGGCTTGCTGCTGTGATGGGGCATGTATTTCCCATTTTTGCTCAATTTAAAGGAGGAAAAGGGGTGGCAACTTTATTTGGAATGATGTTGGCTATTCAGCCGGTTATAGCTGCTAGTTGTGTGGGTGTTTTTCTTTTAGTGTTATTTCTTACTAGATATGTTTCTCTAAGTTCTATTTTAGCTGGTCTGTCATTGCCCATTTGTGTATTATGGATTTGGAATGATGATGTGGTAATCTATCGAATTTTTGCAGTATTGGTAGCCGCTTTAATTATTCTTACTCATCAAAAGAATATCGTAAAAATTTTGAGGGGTAATGAAAGCAGGGTACCTATTTTCAAAAGCAGAGACAGACGAAGGGCACGTCGCAAATAGTTGATATACCAAGCCCCTTTTCTCCAAATTTCTTATAAATTTATTTTAAATGAAAATCTCATTTAAAGATTGGTACGCCAATTGTTTGAATGAGATAAAACACATACAATGAAAAAAATAATTATTTTTCTGATTACAATTACCTTTTTTGCAGCATGTAGCAAAAATGCGGTTACGGGTAGAAATCAGCTAAGTTTATTGCCAGAAAGCCAATTACAGGAAATGGCGGCAACTGAATATCAGAGTTTCTTATCTAAAAGTAATGTAGTAAGTACCAGTACCAATAAGGATGCTGAAATGGTTAGGCGGGTGGGCTCTCGTATTGCAACTGCCATTACAGAATATTACACAAAACAAGGTAAAGGGGAAGTTTTAAATGGGTATAAATGGCAATTTAACCTGGTAGATAATAAGGAGGTAAATGCGTGGTGTATGCCAGGTGGAAAAGTAGTTGTTTATACAGGTTTGTTACCGGTTACTCAAAATGAAGCAGCATTAGCGGTAGTGTTAGGGCACGAAATTACCCATGCAGTTGCCAGGCATGGCAATGAACGGATGAGCCAGGAAATGTTAACACAGGGTTTAGGCTCTCTGCTAGATGTTGCTACAGCAAATAATCCAAAAGTCAATGGCATTTTCAATACTGTGTACGGTCCGGGAAGTCAATTAGGATATGCACTTCCAAATTCTCGCAGCCAAGAATACGAAGCTGATCATTATGGATTGATATTTTCAGCAATGGCAGGCTACAACCCACGTGAAGCAGTAACTTTTTGGGAAAGAATGGCAGCAGCAAGTGGTGGACAAAAACCACCCGAAATATTAAGTACTCACCCTGCTGATGCCAATAGAATTCAAAAAATTAAGGGTTATATGGATGAAGCATTAAAATATTACAAACCTGTAAATAAGTAAATTCACCTCATATTATATTATAAAAAAGGCTTTCTGTAAATCAGAAAGCCTTTTTTGTTTAAGGTTTAAAAAAAAGGGGTAGCTTTGCATCTCCAATAAAGTACATTGCTCCACTATTATCCTTTTCTATTCGAAAATACCTTTCTATACATGTATGTATAGGTTGAATATTTTTGCCATCTTTTTAAACTCTTTTTTATTATGGAAATTTTATTACCATCACAAACAATATTAGAGAAACTGCAATTAAAGGATGAAAAGAACCTTTTAATACAAGGGTTGCCTTCCACGATTGAAAAGCAATTTATCAAGTTATCGTTTGCCAAGAATATTACTCCATTATTAAAAATAAAAAAAATAGATTTTGCTCTTGTTTTCGCAATAAGTAAGGGACAGTTAAAGGATATTTTAAGAGATGTTTTACCTGCTTTAAATGAAAGTGCAAAGCTTTGGATTGCTTATCCCAAACTTACTTCTAAAATTGTAAGTGATCTTTCAAGAGATTGTAATTGGGAATGTGTAGCACAATTGGGGTATGAAGGGGTAAGAATGATATCATTGGATCATGTTTGGTGTGCTATGCGTTTTAAAAAGGCTGATCAGGTAAAGCATATAAAGGATGATGAGATTCAGCTGCAATACATAAATTCAGCAGCAAGAAGTATTACAACTCCACCGGAACTGGAAAAATTATTCTCCGAAAATATAAACGCAAAAGAATTTTTTGACGGTCTTTCTTTTACGAATAAAAAAGAATATGTAGTATGGATAACCGGGACAAAAAAAGAAGAGACCAAAATAGCCCGCTTGGAAGCCACTATAGAAAAATTAAATAACGGAAGAAAAAATCCATCACATAAATAGCATCAATTTATTGTTATCACACTAAAGTCGAATCGTTTGGCTAACCAGCTTTCTTTAACAGGGATCAGCCAATTTTCGAGCAATTCTTTTTTTGTAGTCACAGTATTATTAAAATAGAGTGTATCTGCATCGACAAACTTGTTTTCAATCGCATAATTTAATTGAGGCAAAGGCAGCAATTGTACTTTCTCTTTAACAATAAATGCCAGTGTTTGCCTTTCAAATAATGAAACAGTAAACTGTTTTTCAATCGCTTTTATAACATGCACGGAACTGTCTGTGCTACAGCCGCTAACTCCCGCAATACTCTCGTCAGCCATTAGCACTATAAACTGGCCAAAGAATAAATTAGCATATCCTTTTACATCGGCTCCATGACTTTTCCAATTGGTTACAAACTCTTCCAATATCTCTTCTACCTGCAAAGCCTCACTTAAAAAAAATAACCGGCTGCATTGGTAAATCCATACCCTCGAAGCAGTTGAAAACTCTTC
>JAYWAU010000478.1:0-3253 GCA_043782265.1 Ferruginibacter sp.
TCTGGTAAATACTTCCTTGCCTGGTCGGTTATTTTTGGAGCTTCTAATTTATCAGCACTTTTTATTCCACCGAGTTGCAGTTGTATCTCATTAAAAATATCTCCCACATTTGCCGGCATTGCAATTCCGTTAAGTGGAAATTTATTATCCGTTTCAATTGTAGAGGGATATTTTTCCGGATCAGAAATAAGCCGTGCCTGCAATCCAATGGTTGCATTGATCCATGCATCGGTTGCAGGTGCAGTTGGTGTGGGCTGCGTGGGGTCTATATTTCTTGGAATGATTAATACCCTTAAAGTTAGCTGGTTATTTTGCCAGCGCTGCGGAAATGTTAGTATTGATAAAATGGATGCAGGAAGTGCCATAGTATGATTGTTATTTTGAAATTATTTGATGTTGATCTTTATAATTAAATGTCATCAGGATGTACAATTATCAGCGTTTAAGATATCTGTCTTTGTTCTTCCCATGATTCGGTAAAATTGATATTGATGATAAAACAAATGCTGATATCCAAACTGAATGTTACCCTTGCAATCATATTGGTTTGACCGCCACCGGCACCACCGCTGATACGCTGCTGTACTTTACCACTTGCTTCTATCTGGATAGTTACTGTTACGATGCCGCCTAAAATTTCGGCCCTGCCTTTAAACAGTACAAATGCTCCAATGGTAATTTGGGTGCTGTCCAAACTCATTTCCACACCAACTGCAAAGTACACACTCACACTGCCAATTACAGGCAGTGCCACCACCGCTTCAACTCCAAATCCAAACTTCATATAAAGTGCAGGGCCAATTACTGTGTCTGCACTAATGCGAACGGTGACTTGTCCAACAGCATAGATCGTTCCTACACCAACACTTAAACACATAACACTCAGCTTGGCGTAAAATTCTACAAATGCACCAGCACTCGGCATTGGTATGCCATTGGTTGGCGGAAGCGGAATGGCTACATTAAAATATACACCCACTTTTAAGCCTGCTTCCAAACGTAGTGGTGCAGCAGCAGTATCTAATAATGGTGGAGGAAATCTTAATACAGGAATTTCCTTGTCTGCCTGAAATTTATATTCCCAGTTATTGGGACTGTTGCTCATGGCAATCTTCAATCCCTTTTTTAAAATTTCTGTATAGCTTGCATCTGTAGCGATCATACTCAGCAATACGAGTATATCTACAATAGGTTTTAAGGCTGGGCCAAATTCTAATTCGGGTCCAATAAAAGATGGCGAAGCTCCTTTTTTTGTATCAAACTTACCACGTATCACCAACAACCGTTCGAATGAAACAAGATCAACTACCATGGTAATGTCATTCATCTTATTTACCCATTCATTTGCCTTGCTGTTAATATCAAAATCCAATTTTGCTTTTATTGGTTGTCCATCAGGACCAATTTTTACAGATTTATCTGTGTTGGTAGGTACGTAATCGATATAAACTTTTACATCGTTTGTTTTTACAATGTACCAGGGGCCGGCAGGCAGCACTTGCTCTAATTTTTTCTCCGCATCTCCCAGTGTATTATTTAGAAGTTTGTATCCTTCATCAATAATATTCATTCCAAATTGAGATGCCAGCTCACCTATATCAGTCATTTTTGGTAAGTTTTCAAGCTTTGGAAAAATACCTTTGCTATTCATCAGGCGATAGGCATCTGCCAAATCAGGAATGCTTCCCTTTAAAAGATTTTCTCCATGCCTGAACAATGGATTTCTAAACAATACTTTGTTTTCGCCGGTGCTTTGTAAAAAACCAAATTGTTTTGCACGGCTTTCCAAGTCTTTAAACAATTCAGTTGATTCGGCAATGTTTAATGGATTGCTTAGTTTATCCTGGTTATAAGAAGTGTTGGTTGCATCAAAGAAATCACGGAATCCCTTTCTTATTAAAGGAATCACATCGTTGTTACTAAGCGGGGTTACTTCCTTACTTACAGCATCATGTTGTACCACACTCCAGCTTCCATCTTTTGGTAACACAGGTGTACCTTTTGCTGCTGCAACAAAAACACGCTGATTGGTTTCATCTCTTGAAGGATTTACTTCCACCCTTGTTATCCGCATTTGCTGTTTTGTCTGGTTTATTTTAACCATACAATCAACAGGGCCGCCGAGCCCATTCATAAGCGTCAGCAATTCAGCAAAACTTTCTTCATCAATAAAAACACCTCTTGGACCCAATTGCAAATAACCGAGCATGCGCTGGCTTAACACACGGCCATTACTTGCTCCCTGTGTTACATCATCTATCTGCACATCTGCATCAAAATATACCGGAACCAATTTTATATCCAACGGTTTACCGGCGGGCTTTGGCACTGCTTCACCATGCCCGTCATTATTTATAAAAATACCATACTCTTTATTCCATGGTTTTGCATAAGGAGCAAGCGTTGTATCTTCTTTAATATTGCGAACATTGTATACGCCATCCACCATACCGGGATGAAACCGGTAAGCATGTGTATTCTCTTCTACAATGGCGGCAGCCAATCCGCCGGTATCTTTTAACGGCGATCTAAAATCATAAATACCGTCACTTTCTGCTTTCCATCCGCTGTCTATCCTCCATGGAAAACCATTGCTGCCCCTGTAAATGGTGATGGTGCGAACAACCCTTATTGCCCATGGATAAATTACACTTTTAACCTGCACAACTTCATGTGCGGTACGTCCACGCCACACATCAAACATTGCCTGCGAAGTTTGCGCCATAGCTGCATTCTCATTTATCCAATGGCTAAATACATTGGCACCGTATCCGCTAAAATCATACCGTTCAAGCGGCACATACATACCCAGGTCAAAACCAAATTCAGACCCAAACTCTTTATTAAAAATTTCTGTTACACTTCCTGAAATCATACTTCTTGCACCTGTGGCAGGGAAAAATAAATTATATGTGTTAGTTAGCTGGTGAGCGCTGCCATAAAACTTTTTATTGCGATTGATCTTGTCATCAAGGCCAACTGTTTTTATTTGCAAAGCAGTGTGCAGCTCATTCGGGAATTTTTTTTCAATTAATTCCAATGCAGGATTGTTGCCATCAAGCTGTTTTTGATATTTTGCCAGCGCCAGCATTCCATAGGGCAGCGTGAAAAAACTCCATGCAGAAAACTCAGGAATAGTCTTGTACCAGTTGGTGAGATTTTTACTGAGAGGTATAGGTGCAATGGGTACCGGCAAATTGCCCGTGTTGGCTATTTGTGCAGGTGCACCATCATTTAAAAAATACAATAAACC
>JAYWAU010000479.1:0-8999 GCA_043782265.1 Ferruginibacter sp.
AACCATAAATTCTACAAAATGTCAAAAATGTTAACAGCCTATTGCATGAAAACGAAAGAAAAAAACGTTCCATTGCAGGATGCAGTAATAACCAAAACATCCCGTGGCGGATACATGGCCCAAGGTCATGACGGTAAGGGTAACAAAATGACCACTATGTTAAGTGAAGCAACAGCCTTAGAAGCTGTAAAAAATGGCGTAGCTAAACAAAGCTGGTGATTTAAAAAATGGTAAAAAAATTGAAGGCTATCTGAAAGGATGGCCTTTTTGTTTATGTATTATTTATAAAAAAAACTATGGTGCGCACTTGGCGTTGGGCATTATAAATAAATCAAAAATCTTATAATAGTATGTTAGCAAAGCTGCTGCAAAATTTTTTAATGGAAATAAATTAGAGAGAGAAGATAAAGCTGAGCAAGGGAATTTTTAAAGCACATAATTAAGTGGTACAATACTCCTTTCCATTTTGTTTAAAAAAGCAAATAAATCTTTCATTTCTTTTACATCTTCCACAACCAATATACCATTTTTACCAACTTGTTTTAATTTAGCTTTATTAGTGCCTTTTTGTAGAAATTGTAATAAACCGGTAAAGGTTTCACTTTGAAAATAAGGCGAATCTGGATTGCTGACAAAGAAACATTTTAATGTTTCGTTTTTTAGCAGCATTTTTTCAAAACCCAGTGATACGGCTATTTTACGACATCTTACTGTTGTAAACAAATCTTCAACAGGCGCAGGGATCGGTCCAAAACGATCCAACATTTCTTTATGAAATTTTTCCAGGTCTTTTTCGTTTTCGCAATTATCCAACCTGCTGTATAAGCTCAATCTTTCTGTAATACTTTCTACATAACTGTCTGGTATCAATATCTCCAGATCTGTATCAATAGTACAGTCGCTTACAAAATCATCCTGTTGTTGAATCTCTTCTTTGTATAGTTCTTTAAAGGAGGTTCTTTTTAATTCACGGATGGCTTCGTCTAATATTTTCTGATACATTTCAAATCCTATTTCTGCAATAAAACCACTTTGTTCACCACCTAGCATATTACCTGCACCACGTATATCAAGATCCCTCATGGCAATCTGAAAACCACTACCCAATTCACTGTATTGTTCCAATGTGCTTAAACGTTTGCGGCTGTCTGGCGGTAAGGTACTCATGGGTGGTGCAAGCAGGTAACAAAATGCTTTTTTATTACTGCGGCCAACTCTTCCTCTCAACTGGTGCAGGTCACTTAAACCGAATTGATGCGCATTGTTTACAATGATGGTATTTACATTTGGAATATCAACACCACTTTCTACAATGTTGGTACAAACCAGCACATCATATTTTTTGTCCATAAAATCAAGGATGGTATCTTCCAGGTCATCGCCATCCATCTGGCCATGTGCAAATGCAATACTGATGTCTGGACAAAGCCCCTGTATCAGCGCCTTCATTTCCTGTAAACCCTTTACCCTGTTATGTATAAAGAAAACCTGGCCGCCCCTTTCTGTTTCATAATAAATAATATCACGAATGGCGTCTTCATTAAACACCATTACTTCTGTTTGTATCGGTTGCCTGTTTGGAGGTGGTGTATTGATGATACTTAGATCTCTTGCCCCCATTAAACTAAACTGCAAAGTTCTAGGTATGGGCGTTGCCGTTAATGTAAGAGAATCAACTGTAGTTCTAAGTTGTTTTAATTTTTCTTTAGCGGCTACCCCGAATTTTTGTTCTTCATCAACAATCATTATGCCCAGGTCTTTAAACTTCATCTCCTTACCCAATAAAGAATGGGTACCAATAATGATGTCTATTTTTCCTTCTGCAACTCTTTGTAAAGTTTCTTTTTTTTCTTTGGCAGATTTAAAACGGTTAATATAATCTACGGTGACTGGAAAATCTTTAAGCCGTTCACCGAAAGTTTTAAAATGCTGATATGCAAGAATGGTGGTAGGTACCAACACAGCGGCCTGCTTACCATCGCAACAACTTTTAAAAGCTGCACGAATTGCAATCTCAGTTTTACCAAAACCAACATCACCACAAACAAGCCTGTCCATTGGAGAAGGTTTTTCCATATCTCTTTTTACATCTTCTGTAGCCTTGCCCTGGTCGGGGGTATCTTCATAAATAAAGCTGGCTTCCAGTTCGGTTTGCATGTAGTTATCAGGACCAAAAGCAAAACCCTCCTGACTCTTTCGTTCTGCATACAACTTAATTAAATCTGTAGCAATATCTTTTACCTGCTTCTTGGTTTTTTCTTTTAGTTTATTCCAAACATCACTTCCCAGCTTATTCATTTTAGGAATGCTGCCTTCTTTACCGCTGTACTTTCCTATCTTATGTAAACTCGAAATATTTACATACAGCAGGTCACCATCCTTGTATTGAATGCGAACAGCCTCCTGCATTTTTCCATTTGCTTCAATCTTCTGTAAACCGCTGTAAACGCCCACTCCATGATCGATGTGGGTAACATAATCTCCAGGCTGTAGCTCCCGCAACATTTTTAAAGTAAGTGCTTTGTTTTTACTAAATGCCTGTTTTACTTTGTATTTATGGTAGCGTTGAAATATCTGATGATCGGTGTAACAAACAACTTTAAGGTCATCGTCAATAAAGCCATGATCAATTGAATTAGGCACAGGCACTACATTGATCTCAGCTTTAAGGTCAGTGAAAATTACATGCAACCTTTCTAACTGTTTGGGGTTTTCTGCAAATAAAAAGATGTTGTATTTTTTTGCTTCATACTCTTTTAAATTTTTAATCAGCAGATCAAACTGTCGGTTAAAAGAAGGTTGTTCTTTTATTTGAAAATTGATGGTTGCGGTCTTTCCTTTGCTTGCTGAAATTTTGGAGAAAAAAGAATTATGCCCAATTTCAATGATATTTCTTTCTTTAATGAGCGTTTCTAAAACAGCAGCTTTTACAAAATCGTTTTCATTAATATCAAGCCTTTCATTTATTTCACTGTCTTCATCTGTCAGTTGTTTTTTATCTGCTGGCAAATCTTTGTTAATGGCTAAAAATAATTCCAGCTCTTCTTCCTGTTGTTCAATTTTTTCTTTAACAAATTGCCAGTCTTCTATCCACACTACCGTGTTTTCAGGTAAAAATTCCAGTAAAGAAACTCTTTCACCTGTTTCAAACTGTGTTTCTACATTGGGTATAATATTTACCTGTAATAGTTTTCTTTCACTTAGCTGCGATTCAGGATCAAAAAGACGAATGCTGTCTACCTCATTTCCAAATAATTCTATACGGTAAGGTTTTTCATTACCGAAAGAATAGATATCCAGTATACCACCACGAACAGCGAATTGTCCCGGCTCGTAAACAAAATCTGTACGTTCAAAACCATAATCTACAAATTTTGAAAGAATCGTATTTACATCAATTGTTTCGCCTTGTTTGATTGAAATAATATTTGCTGAAAGTGTTTTTTGTAATACTACTTTTTCAAACAAAGCCTCTGGATGGGTAATGATTATTTTTTTATGAATGCCAACAGTGGCAGCAGCCGTAGCAATTTTTGTTAACGCCTCTGTTCTAAGCATTACATGGCTACTGTTGAGTAAGCGGTAGTTTTTTTTATTTTTAAAAGAAGAAGGAAAGTAAAAAATATCCAATGCTCCCGTTAAATTTTCCAATGTATTATGAAAATAGGCAGCTTCCTCCGGATCTCTTAAAACAACGAGATGATTAAGCCTGCTGCAAGATGGGTTGTTAAAAACTGCAGCCATAACAAAGGCAGCAACACTTCCGTGTAAGCCATTTAGGTGAATGTGCCCGGTTTTAGACAATGAAATTCCATCCACTATTTGAAAACAGCGGGTATCATTTGCATATTCATTCATCAGCACTTCCAGGTTCATCCGTTCGGCAAAGATAGGTGTTGATAAAATGATTCCCAATAATCATAGTCCTGCAATACAAAGTACCATCAGCTCGTTTATAATCATAATTTGCTAAATAGACAGTTTTTTATAGTTGAGTATTTTTATAAATTTAGAAAGACGGGCGATTGTTATTAATGATAGCTTTATAAACAGCTTTATTATGAACTTTGTGGAATGTCAGAAACAAATCAGCACATAGCTTACTAACATGATGATCGAGTATCATATTACCTTCAGTAATTTTATGTAGCATAAGTCTAAAATATGAAAGGAGGGATTTCAGAAATTTTCTTTTTGAAATAACTGATGAAAAATTATAGCATCCAAACAAACTATTTTGAATAAAAAATACCCGCATATTTTTTGTATACTTTTCTGTTGTATTTTTTCATTATCTCTTTATGCGCAACAGGAAACTGCTGTTCGTTTTGCCAATGGTAATTTTATTACCGGTTCCAACATCAGGAAACAATTTTTTAAAAAAGAAAATATCCAGGCAGCACTTTTTGGCGATACCTACTTTGTAGTGGTTCAATTCACTGATTTACCAACACGGCAGCGACAGGAGGGTTTGAAATTAGCAGGTATACAACTCGAAGCTTATATCCCCGGCAATGCATACTTGGCAACCATAAAGAAAGAGTTTGTTTTCGAATCAGCCGGGCAATTTAGTTTAGCTTCTATTAATGTAGTTCCGCCGGTTTATAAAATTAGCAAGTACTTAATCGACTACCAACAACCTGCTATTAAGGATGCCACAGTAATTGCAGTCAGTTATTTTTCAAAGCTTAAAAAGGAGCTTGTTGAAAAGGAACTACAAAATGCAGGAGCAACTTTGATTACTACAAAGTATGCAACATCAAATGTTATTTTTATTGACGCAGATAAAAAAACGATTGAAACTGTTGCCAATTTGCCATTTGTAAGTAGCCTTAATTTACAGGTATTAAAAGATAAACCACTTAATTATAGCAGCAGGGCATTGCATGGAGTAGATGGCCTTAATGCCTTTAAAGGAAGAAATCTAAATGGTAAAGGTGTAACCATTGGTGTGGGTGATAATGCAGATATTTCTACGCATATTGATTTTGCCGACCGACTAATTGGGCGTACGCCCGGGCGTCCAAATGATCATGGAACGCATGTGTCTGGCACTACTGCTGGAGCAGGTATCATCAATGTAAAAAATCAGGGGATGGCACCCAAAGCTACAGTGATTAACCAGTATTTTAGCGACGTAATTACAAATGCTCCTACTTATGTAAAAGACAATAATATGGTGATTACCAATAATTCCTATTATTCATCAGAAGATAATTGTCCAGGTGAGGGAGCATATGATGTGCTCAGTAACTATATTGATTTGCAGTCTAACAATTACAAAGAATTATTACATGTAGTTGCAGCAGGTAATGATGGTAACCTAATATGTAATTCATTTCCTGGATCATTCGGTACCATTAAATCCGGCTGGCAAACTGCTAAAAATGTACTCACAGTTGGTGCTATGAATGCGCAGAATTATACCATTGCCAATTTTAGCAGTCGAGGCCCAGTAACAGATGGAAGGATAAAACCAGAAATTACTGCTAATGGCTGGGGCGTATTGTCTACAAGAGCAAATAATACTTATGGAGTAAATTATGGTACCAGTATGGCTTGCCCGGCAGTTAGCGGCTCTCTTGCTTTATTCAATGAAAGATACAGACAATTGCATGGAGGAACAAATCCAACCGCTGCATTAATGAAAGCCCTTGTTTGTAACACGGCGGAAGATATTGGAAATGCCGGTCCGGATTACACATTTGGCTTTGGAATGCTTAATGCAAGGAGGGCAGTTGAAGCGCTGGAAGGCAATCATTATTTTATAAATACGGTGAGCAACGGAGGTAATAATGCACAAATTATTTCAGTGCCTGCAAATACCAAACGGATAAAAGTAATGTTATATTGGGCTGATTATGCGGGAGCATCAAATGCTGCAACAGCACTGGTAAATGACCTCGATCTTTCAGTAACCGAACCTATAACTAATGTGCACAGGCCCTTGATATTAAACCCGTCAACGCAAAATGTAAATGATATTGCAAAAGAAGGTACAGATCACCTAAATAATATTGAACAGGTGGTAATTGAAAATCCTGTTGCTGGAAATTATACTATTAATGTAGCCGGCTTTTCTATTCCTTTTGGTCCGCAGGAATATGTTATCAGTTATGAAATAATACAACCTGCAGTTACACTGGAATATCCCTTTGGGGGAGAAACCTGGGTGCCTGGCGAAGCTGAAAATATTCGCTGGACAGCAGATAGAAATGAAAGCAATACTTTCACAATAGATTATTCAATTGATAATGGATCAACATGGGTAACCATTGATAATTCAGTTGTAGCTACTGCAAGGAATTATTTATGGACAATACCTGCGTCTGTTACTAATACGGCTGTTTTAAGAGTAACCAGAAATAGTACTTCGTTATCAAGCCAAAGCGATTTTAGTGTGGTTATTTTGGGACAACCAATTGTAATCGCAACAAATGTTTGTGAAGGTGCTGTACAGTTAAACTGGGGAGCAATTAGCGGAGCATCTTCTTATAATATATTACAATTGAACGGTGACAGCATGAAGGTAATTGGTAATACCAATGTTACTTCTTTTTTGATAGAAGGGTTAAATAAAAATACTACAACCTGGCTGGGCGTAGCTGCAAAAAATAGCACTGTTTCGGGCAGGCGTTCTATATCTGTAAACGTGATGCCAAATAATGGTCCTTGCACGTTAATAGCATTTAACAATGATCTAAAAGTTGATTCTATTTTAACTCCCAATACTGCAAGACAACATTTTGCAAATGAAAGTAGAGCTTCCACTGCAGTACAAATTTTGATCAAGAATTTAGGTGTGGTACCAGTTAATGGTCCATTCAATATTTCCTTTAGTTATGGTGGTTTGCCGGTAACTGAAACTGTGAATACTTCCATTGCGGCAGGTAGTTCTTACACCTACACATTTACAGGTTTATACCCTGTAATTTCAAACGGCTACAAATACAATTTTAAAGCATGGGTAACATTGGCTGCAGATGCAAACCACTTGAATGACACTGCTTATAAAACAGTAAAGTTAATCAACAATGATCCCGTAACTGTTATGCCTTTAGTGGAAAGTTTTGAATCAATGGCAGCTGCCGATTTTACAGAACCGGCAATGGCTATTGGTGAAAATAAATCCATTGATTTTTCTGCCAGTACTGCAAAGGGGAGGGCCAGAACCTTTGTAAATACTGGCTTTGCCAGAACCGGAATTAGAAGTATTACGTTGGATCAATCACCGTTTAGTGATTCATCAACGACTGATTCGCTCATCTTGAATTATAACTTAGTAAACTATGCGGCCAACCAAATGCGGCTTGATTTTTACTATAACAACCATGGCCAGGTAAATAGTCCTAATAATAAAGTTTGGATAAGAGGTAGTGAAAATGATGCATGGGTGGAGGCCTATGATTTGTTTATTAACCAGGCAGTTCTTGGAGAATGGAAACACTGTATTATCAATATCAATGAAGTATTAACGCATGTAATTCCTGCACAAATAATTACATCAACCTTTCAGATAAAAATTGGCGAAGAAGGATTTACATCTGCCAATAATGCAAATCCGGTATCCGATAAAGATGATGGATATACAATTGACGATTTAAAATTAAACCAGGTGTTTAATGATCTGGCAATTAAAAAAATTATTGCGCCAGATAAAACAGGTTGTAGCCTTTCAGCAAGTAATCCTGTAACAATCAACATAACGAATTTTAATAACACCCAACTTAATAATATAAGTGTAAGTTACCGGGTAAATGGAGGCGCTGTTGTAACTGAAATAATACCATCTATCGCAGCCAATCAAAACCTGAATTTTACATTTGCACAAAAGGCAAATCTTGCAGCATTTATTGATTACAACATAAATGCATGGATACATTATACAGGTGATAGTTATCCAGACAATGACAGTATTTTAAATTATACTTTTCATAATAGTCCGGTAATAAATACATATCCTTATCTGCAAAGTTTTGAAACCAGCGATGGCTATTTTTATAGCAATGGTACCAACAGTACCTGGCAGTGGGGAACGCCTGCAAAAACAATTATTAATAAGGCGCCAAATGGAACGAAGGCATGGGTTACTAACTTATCAGGCAATTACAAAAACAATGAAACCTCTTATTTATATTCACCCTGTTTTGATCTAACTGGATTAACAAAACCTGAATTATCTTTCAGCCATATTTTTGATGTGGAACTTGATTACGATTATACCTGGGTTGAATACTCAACCGATGGCATCATCTGGAAAAAATTAGGAACTGTTGGCAGTGGTACCAATTGGTATGATAATGCAACTGGTAATAACTGGCGTAAATCAAAAACCAACTGGCATGTGGCCAGTTTTGAATTGCCGGTTACCTTAACGACTATACGCTTTCGTTTTGTATTAAGCAGTGATGCCGGTGTTACCATGGAAGGAGTTGGTATTGATGATATAAATATTCATGAAAAAAGTAAAGCGGCTATTAATCCCTCTGTCGCAAAAATTTCAGTTCCTTCAGTTGCCGGCAATAACTGGATTCCTTTTAAAATTAATACTCCGCCATCAGGATCATTGTACCTGCTTGCAGAAATAAATCCCAACGGGCAAAATCTTGGTAAAGTGGATATTGAGTTATTCCCGAATACAACGGGTGTTGTAAGAAACAGTAGTAATCAATATTATCTGGATAGAAACTTTGTAATTCATCCAACCAACCCACCGAACGGAACTGTTGGAGTAAGACTGTATTTTACAGATGTGGAGGCCGATTCATTAATCAATGCAACGGGGTGTGTGGACTGCCTTAAGCCAATAGATGCTTATGAACTTGGAGTAACAAAATACAGTGGAAGCCTTGCTGAAGAAAATGGTATTCTTGATGATGATATTAAAGGTTTTTTTAAATATATTACTCCAGCCAATACTGCAATTATACCTTGTGGAGATGGCTACTATGCCGAGTTTACAGTACATGATTTTAGTGAGTTTTGGTTTAATAATGGCG
>JAYWAU010000480.1:0-3239 GCA_043782265.1 Ferruginibacter sp.
CAACCTAAAGGGGGGATAGCGATACTTTTAATCTGCTGTTCTTGTATTAAAACAACCAATGCCTGTAGCCCATCTTCAATATAATGGTATTTTGAAGGATGCCGCCAGTGTTTTTTAGTAGGAAAGTTTATGATTAATTTTTCGCCAAGCAGCGCATTGTGATCTTTTACAGCCAATAATTTTCCTGGTTGTAACTGACCGGCTTTACATGCCGTTATATATATTTTATTATTAACCGGAAATGCTTCTTTAAACTGCAATGCAATACCCTTACCCATAACACCCACGGTGTTAACAGTATTTACTAATGACTCTGCCGGAGAATCCAATAAATTGCCTTTTAAGAATTGCAGCATATCAACGGTTAAAGTAGAAAGATTTTTTTATATAAACAGGTGTGAGTAAATCTGTTTTAGCGAGTTCCTTTTGCACAAATGTAATACAGCTTTCGTTATAAACAACTATGGCCTTAATACAATTTACCGGTACTCTTTCATGTACCAGAAACTCAGCCTGGTAACGGCGTGTGCGGTCATTGTCTTTATTGCTTTTATTAAAATCTTCTGAAAGCACCACTTCCCAGTCTACTTTATTTAAATCATCTAATTGAGTAAAATGGTTAGAAATACGGGTATTGGCCTGACCATCTGTAAAGAAAAAACGTTCGCCACTTTCTGCCAGGGTAGTTAGGTTACTCACCAAAAAAATTATTTCTTCGGGTTTTATTTTTACAATTCCATAACCAGTTAAAACATTGTACAACATAATAGACTTTGGAGAAAAATAAAAGGGAACATAATCACCCACATTCCCATAGCCTTCAATTTTTACTGTATGGTCACTTCTTTTGGCTATTATATTATGATTGCCGATCGGAATAAAACCGGGGTTGGCATTGGGATGATGTTTGTTGCAAATACCGTATTGCAGAATATGGGACAGGTTGTTTCTGTGTGTTATTCTGTATAACCAAATGGTATCTGGAATTTTACCCGCCATGATTTAAAGATACGTTTTGATTGACGTTAATAGCATAGAAGACTTTACTGCCAATTGTACCTAAATTTAAAATGCTTATCCGGGGTTTAGCTATTATTAAATGTTTATTAAAACCTGGCGTTATAACTATCTTATAATTATAATACCTTTTACCCTTGCAATTGTTTGCGAAAGCTTTTAAGTTGAGTTTTATGAGGAACTTTCAGTTAACAGTTTAAGGAAGTCCGGTAAAAAAAATGTACTATTTATTTACAATATATCAATTTTTTTACCCATCTTTAGAAGACCTTACAATCTCCCCCTATGCGTTTTCAATTAACCCTTACAGCTTTACAAAAACAATAGCGGCTTACGCTTAATTATCAATATCCTTTATCGGCAGCCATTTATAAAATCATTAACCGGGCAGATGAAGCCTACGCCTCCTTTTTACATGAAGAAGGTTACCGATACGGCGCTAAAGCCTTTAAATTTTTTACCTTTTCTGATTTGCAAACTCCTTTTTATATAGAGGGGGATCGCATGGTGATGAAGACAACTACAGCCACCCTTACCATTTGTTTTCATATGCCGGATGCCGCTGAAAATTTTATTAAAGGTTTGTTTATGGATCAGCAACTTGACATTACTGACAGCACAGATAAGGCAAGATTTATAATACAACAGGTAACCGCAGCAAAAGTGCCTGCTATTTTCAATAACGATGTGGTATTATTACAACCAATGTCTCCTGTAGTGATAGGCCAAAAAAATGAATGGGGCAATTACGATTACCTGTCTCCTACTGATGTAAGCTATGTTGAATTGCTCACCAATAACCTGTTAGAAAAATATGCCGCTGACTGTGATATCAAAGAAGCGGAATTGGCTGTGCTGAAAAAAACTGTAAACATACAAATCATTTTTTTTAAGCAATCACCGAGGCACCGATTATTGACCATTAAAGCAGGAACCTCCGCCGAAACAAAAGTGAGGGGGTATGATAAATTCCGCCTGCGCATACAAGCCCCTGAGCCCATTGTGCAGGTGGCACTGAATGCAGGGATAGGAATGCATAATGCCATGGGCATGGGTTGTGTGGAAGTTGTGGTGCATTAACAGAATTTCTTTTTCAATTTACTTATATACCAATGTAAATGCTACAATTACTCCGTTTGCTGATGCTGCTTAGTGGTAACAGGCGTTATACACTGGAAGAATTAGTGGAACGCTTTGAGCAAAGCGACCGTACTATTTACCGGCACCTGGAAGCAATAGAGAATGCAGGTTTTGTATTGAACCGTACAGGAGGAACCTACCAGTTACAAACAGATAACCATTCTGTAAAATCTTTACAAAAGCTGCTGCATTTTTCTGAAGAAGAAGCCTATGTGTTGTATAAAACTATTGCGTTGCTGGAAGGGGCTTCTCCTCTTAAAAACAGGCTTGCCGGTAAATTAAATTCCCTGTATGATTTCAGGGCATTGTCATTGTTGCCTGGCAAAAATACCCATGAAGCGGTAAGTAAACTGGGACAAGCCATCCGTGAAAATAAGCAGGTATTGCTAAGGGCCTACCGGTCTGGTAACAGCGATAATATAACCGACCGCACCGTAGAACCTTTTGATTTTTTAAGTGATTACTCCGGCGTATGGTGCTACGATACAGAAAGCAACAGCAGTAAACATTTTAAAATTGCCCGGATTGAGGAAGTAGCAATATTAGCCACGCCTGCAATACATCATGCACAACACAGCATACCCTTTACAGATGCTTTCCGCATGAGTAGCCCTGCGCTAATCGCAACCGTGGAGGCGACACTCACGTTAAAGGCTTATAATCTATTACTTGAAGAATACCCGCTGGCAGAAACTTATGTACTGGTTGTAAATGGCCATTACCACTTACGCATACCCGTGGCAGATTATAATGGTATTGGCCGCTTTGCGCTGGGTTTGCCGGGTGAAATGAAGGTAATTGGCCCCCTAGCTTTTATTGATTTTTTGAAAGAAAGAGTGAAATATTTTTTGAGTGACAGTATTTGACAGTTGGGGGAGGGAGATTTGTAAAACTCTAAAAAAATAATCGAAATATATTTTTAAAATAATTGAAAAAAGTAATCCTACAAGCATGTCAATATTTAAAAACTATACTGGAAATGCAATGCTTAATAATGCTTTAATGACAATTGAAGCATTGGGTAATTTTAAAACTGTATCAGAAATTACTCCTGATGTGTTGTTGCAATTATATAAAGACAA
>JAYWAU010000481.1:0-3230 GCA_043782265.1 Ferruginibacter sp.
CAACCAGTTTTGGTGACCATCTTTTACAGCTGCAATCAACATAAAGAGTTTAGCCTGAAAGCCTGCTGTTAAAGGAATACCTGTTAAGGACAATAAAAATACAGTTGCTGTAAAAGCCAATACCGGTTGCTGTTTTGCCAATCCGTTAAAACCATCAATGGTATAATCGTTCATTTTTATAAGGATAGCAAAAAGCCCTATGGTGGCCAGGCTATAAGCTGCCGTGTATAAAACTATCCCTTCTTTAGCAAACTCATTTAATGCAAACACTGCAAACATCATAAACCCTGCCTGGGCTATACTGGAATAAGCCAACATGCGCTTTACGCTTTGCTGGAATACTGCTGTAAGATTTCCAATCAATAATGTTGCCGCAATGATAACCGTTATCAAAATTTGCCATTGACCCAGCATAGTTCCAAAAGCATAAGCAAACAACCTGATGAAGGCTATAAAGCCCGCAGCTTTTACAATGGTAGCCATAAAGGAAGTAAAGACTGTTGGGGCACCATCATATACATCTGGTGCCCAAAAATGAAACGGCGCTGCAGATACTTTGAAGGACATTGCAATAAGAATAAATACCAGCCCTATTGCAATCATAACCGGCATTTTACCAGCACCAATGTTGATATTACTGATATAAAAAGAAGGTGCACCAGCATTACCACCATATAAAAAAGCAATCCCCATTAACAGGATGCCGGTAGAGAATGACCCCATTAAAAAATACTTTAAGGCAGCTTCATTACTTTTTAAATTACGTTTATCACTTGCTGTAAGGATATAGAGCGGAATAGACAATATTTCTATCCCTAAAAATAAAGTGAGCAACGTATTAAAAGTCGCAGCAATTGATACCCCACATAAAACAAAAAATATAAGTGCAAAATATTCAGAAACATTGTTACCAACTTTTTCTATATCCCTACCATTCAATAAAAAAAGCAATAAAGTACAGAGCAACGCAACAGCAATAAATGTTAAATTAAAGCTGTTGAAAGCAAGCATGTTTTTTAAATCAAAAGTGAAAAAGGACTTTTGATTTATCAGCTCAATGCCATTGGCAATAATAGTAAGTACCAAACCAACAATGGCCCAATACTTCGGAGTGCTTTTTTGTTTAAAAAAAACACCTCCAAACATCATCACAATACCCCAGACTGCTGTTATTATTATTGCGTTCATATTTACCCTAATCCAGCGCTGGGCTGGACTATTTTATTTTAGTTACTTAAATCTTGTTATTATATCAATTACTGTATCTTTTGTGAGATTAAATAATGGTTGCGGATATATACCGGTTAAGAATATAGCAACTACTATAATACTTAAAACCACCTGCTCATTCACTGAAATTTCTTTAATGGTGTCAGTCAATGAATTAGCCGGGCCATAAAAAACTTTCTGAACCATGTTCAGTGTATACATTGCAGCTAGTATGATGCTTACCAATGCTGCAACCGCAAACCAAACATTGAATTGAAATAATCCACTAAACATCATAAACTCACCAACAAATGCATTAGTTAAAGGCAATGCAATATTTGCAAATGCAATTACCACCAACATAATAGTTAACGCAGGTGCTTTGTGAGCAACACCTCCCAACTGAGATATTTTTCGAACACCTAATTGTCTTTCTATTATTTCAATAACTATCCATAATCCGATAATGTTGATACCGTGATTGAACATTTGTATCATCACTCCTTCAAGTCCTATTTGTTTGGTTGTAAATATGGTTGCACTCATTAACCCAATATGCGCAATGGAAGAATATGCAACCAAACGCTTTAAGTCATCTTGCCTGGTAGCCAAAAGACTGGCATATACAATACCTGTTACTGATAAAAGAATAACAACATTATCAAATTTTGCAACGGCTAAAGGAAACATTGGTAATAACCAGCGTATTACTCCAAACAAACCCATCTTCACCATAACTCCACTTAGCACCATGGTAACTGCTGAAGGTGATTGTTCATATGTATCAGGCTGCCATGTATGAAAAGGGAATACCGGCATTTTGATAGCAAAAGCAATAAAGAATAACCAAAATAACCAATTCTGTTTGTTAGCCGAAAGCTGGGCCGCATAAAAATAATTCAATGCAAAACTATGTTCAGAAATAACAGCATGTGCGGCATCATATACAGGTGCCGTATGGAGGTATACATAAATAATACCTACCAGCATTAATAAAGAACCCGTAAATGTGTAAATGAAAAATTTGAAAGTTGCCTGTAATCTTTTTTCGCCACCCCATTTACTGCATAAAAAATAAACCGGAATAATAGCAAGTTCCCAAAAGAAATAAAATATCAATGCATCACTTGCTACAAACACTCCCATTAAACCAGCCTGGGTTAGCAACAATAAACCGTAAAAGATATTGGCGTTTTTATAGTTGGTATTGTATGTGGAAACAAATATTACAGGAAATGAAATTGATGTTAAAAAAGTGAGTAATCTCCCTGTACCATCCAATGATACAGAAAAACTTGCCCCAAGATATTTTAACCATTCGTAGTTAAAAGCCAGCCCACTCAATGCACTATCATTGGCATAATATAAACTTAGTAATGAAACACATAAAGTAATGATAGAAGAAAATAAAGCCCATGATTTTATAGCAGCATCTTTTTTAAACAAAAAAGTAATGAGCCCCGCCAGCAACGGGAAGAAAATTAATACATGTGGAAATGTTACCGAAATATTTTGTGGGTCCATATATTCTAATTACAAAAACAATTGAATGATAAATAAAATTAACACTGCAACTACCATCAGCATCATGTAGGCACTTACCTGACCTGTTTGCAATAAACGTATCTGGCGGCTGCCATAGTTGACCGCTTTACCAATACCGTTTACAAAGCCATCGATGCCTTTTTTCTCCAATACATTATTGAAGAAAGTAGCAACTGATTGAATTGGTTTTACAATAACCGCATCATAAATTTCATCAACATACCATTTGTTGGCCAATATTCTTCCAATACCCGTTTCTTCTACAGTTGTTTTTTCGTATTTGCTGAATTTGTTCCAGGCATATAATAATGCTATCAATGCTCCCACAACAGATACAGCCATCAGTGCATATTCTGTTGTGTGAGATAACTCATGTTTTTCATTTAGAGAAGCAACCAATGTGTTGCTCTCAGCAAAAATTGGTTCAAGAAATATCTCGAGGCGATGACCGCCGTGCATGAATACTTCCGGTATCC
>JAYWAU010000482.1:0-3229 GCA_043782265.1 Ferruginibacter sp.
TGCCGTCAATTGGTAGAGGAACAATGGGAAACTTTAAGTCCGGATTTTATTGCATTGGTTAAAGGTTATGTAGCCGGATTGAATGCGTACGCTAAAGCCTATCCCAAGCAAGTAAAATACAAACAGGCTTTTCCTTTTAATGAAAAAGACTACCTGACTGCTGTTGTTTTTTCAGTAAGTATTTTTTGTGGAGTAGACAGAACATTACCACAAATACTGGCTGGTAATATTGCCACCATTGGCTTTACATCACAAGGTTCCAATTCATTTGCTTTCCATCCTTCACGGACAACCACCGGTGAGGCTTTTCTTGCCATCAATGCACACCAGCCGGTTGAAGGCCCTACTGCATTTTATGAAGCGCATTTGCAAAGTGAAGAAGGATGGAATATGCTGGGCGGATTGTTTCCCGGCGGTTGTTTAATCTTTCATGGTACCAATGAAAATTTGGGATGGGCACATACAGTAAACAACCAGGATAAAATTGATGTGTTTCAATTAGAAATGAATCCTGCCAATAACAATCAATATAAATTTGATGGCCAGTGGATTGAACTTGAAAAGAAAAAAGCAAAACTTCATGTAAAGGGTATTCCTGTTACCATAGGTAAAAATGTTTACTGGAGTAAATATGGCGCTACTGTAAAAACCAAACAAGGTGTATTCAGTATGCGGCTTGGCGCCAATATGGATTGCAAGGCGTTGGAAGAATGGTACCGTATGAACAAAGCAAAGAACTTTACAGAATTTTATACCGCACTCAGCATGACCAGCCTGCCCATGTTCAACATTACCTATGCCGACAGATACGATACTATTTTTTACATAAGTAATGGCAAAATACCAGAGCGCAATCCGGATGCAGCATACAATTGGAAAAGCACTGTACCTGGCAACAGTTCGGCTACGCTTTGGAGCAAATTTAAACCTGTTGAAAAACTGCCGCAGTACCTAAACCCTGCTTCCGGTTATTTGTTTAATACCAATCACTCGCCCTTTCTTGCAACAGATAGTGCGTATAACCTTAATCGCAATTTATTTGATAAAAACGATGGTTACGAATTATTTCACAATAACCGCAGCAAGCGGGTTACAGAATTAATGTATGGTACCGGCAAGATGGAGTATGCCCATTTTAAACAAATTAAATTTGATGAACAATATCCCACTACGCTACAGTTTAATTATTCTATCGATAGCATGTTTCAATTGGATGCAGAGAACTATCCACAATTAAAAGAGGTAATTACCAATCTACGGCAATGGAATCACAAAGCACTGGCAACAAGTAAAGGTGCAGGCGTATTTTTATTAGTGTATCAGTACCTCACAAAAAAATTAGCAGGCAGCCCTGCAAGACAAATAACCATGCAGGAAGCAATTGATACCTATCAATATGTGAACGATTACATGCTGCAACATTTTAAAACAACCAACCTTGTATTGGGAGATATTCAAAAACTGGTAAGGGGCGAAGATGCCCGTCCTGCTGCAGGTTTACCTGATATCTTATCAGCTTCCTACACAGAACCCTATAAAGATGGAATGCTTAAGGTAACAACCGGTGATGCTTATATTTGTTTTGTACGTTATCCCAAAAATGGATTACCCCGCATTGAATCTGTTAACACTTTCGGGGCTTCTTCACATCCAGCGTCTCCACACTTTAAAGACCAGATGGAACTTTTTCAAAAGCAACAAACAAAACATATGACGTTGGATAAAAAAGAAGTATTAGAACATGCAGAAAAAATTTACCACCCGGTAATTACAATAACTGTTAAAAAAGGTTGAATATTGAGGACTGTTTTTAGTTAACTGTTAAGAAACCTGTTGCAAGGTTATCAAAAAGTATGGCGTGTGCTGTAGCTGTATCTTTTCAAGTTATTGATGGCATATTGTGTACCCCTTTTTTATTAATGTTATTCCTCAACTTAACATCCTTTAATAAACAAATCACTACATCTGCTAACTGCCCAGGAGCATCAAAGTCAATAATTATCCCGGCATCATTCTGTAAAGCCCTAACAGCACCGGCTATTGGAGTTGCAACTACAGGACAGCCGCAGCTAAGAGCATATGAAAAAATTCCGCTCACTCTTTCACTAGCATTATGGGATGTAGCCAAATAAATATCTGTTAGGTGCAAATATTCAAGCAATTCTGTATGGGACAAAGGATAATTTATATACTGCACATGATTTTGCAACTGCAAATCCCGAACCATCGTATCTAGCAAATTACGGTATTTGTATCCTTCCTCTTGCAACAATAGAGGATGTGTTTGTCCAACAATAAGAAATATAATTCCTGCATTTTTTTCAATAATGGCAGGCAATGCCAACAGCGTTGTCTCAATACTATTTTCCTGGCAAAGTGATCCAAATGTAGTGAGCACTTTTCTACCTGATAACTTGTATTTGGCTTTGAGCAATTCTTTATCAGTTGACGAAAACGGTTTTATAACATTGGGAATAAAAGAGATTTTTTCTTTCGAAACGCTGTACTCTTTTATCAATAGGTCATAACAACTGTCAGTTATTACCACAACTGAATTTACAAGACATGTAATTTTTTCTACTTTTTTCTTTAACAACGCCGAAGGCTCCTTCAAAACTTCATGAAAAATTATTACAACAGGCTTTTTCAATACTTCTAAAAAACGGATAAAATCTGCTTCGGAATTTTTAAAAAAATCAAAATCGTATTGAATAGCTACCACCAGGATGCTGGCATCACTGTTTATAAGTTCAGCGAGTGTAATAAAAGCTTTTGCATACCCGGTGTTCAGGATATATTTTATTTCTTCCAAATAACTGTACTGTTCATTTTCTGACTCAATTGGACAAATGCTGATTTTAAATGAATGCCCAAATTTTTGACTTAACTCTTTTGTTAAGTGTTGTGCATAAATAACTGTCTTACAATCCCCGGGTGGATAAGAAGTAATAAATAAAATTTCAGGTAATTTATCCTGAGAATTGTCGCAATACACTCCTCCTTCCTGCATAAGTTTATGTTGTTTAAAACATGGTTATTTTATAAATGCCGTTGATTGTAAAAAAGTAAAAGATTTACATTCTTTATAGATTTTCTATCTTAAGAAAAGTGAATAATTAAATAAGTTTTCTCTAAGAATCTGTTTAAAAACGATTGAGCATAATTCTTATAGCTGATAAATGAACCATTGCTACACTTGTACTATTGAGCCGTTCATAATTTTTTGAGT
>JAYWAU010000483.1:0-8930 GCA_043782265.1 Ferruginibacter sp.
TTGCAGGCTTGATGATACCTGCTTTTTCAGCTGCAATTTTTTCTAACGTATCACCCAAAATATTCATGTGGTCATACCCGATATTGGTAATGATGGATAGGATTGGGGTGATAATGTTTGTGCTGTCTAGTCTGCCACCTAAGCCGGTTTCTATAACGGCGATATCAACTTTTTGTTCTGCAAAATAATCAAACGCCATAGCCATAGTTAGCTCAAAAAAAGAAGGTTCAATTTGCGCTGTTATTTGTTGGGTTCGTTCTACAAAATCAATTACAAAATCCTCTTCTATCATTTGTCCATTGATCTTGATACGCTCTCTAAAATCTTTTAAGTGTGGCGAAGTATATAAGCCTGTTTTATAACCGGCCTGTTGTAAAATGGCTGCCAACATATGGCTGGTACTTCCTTTACCATTGGTGCCTGCAATATGTATACTTTTAAATTTTGTTTGAGGATTGCCCAACTCATTGCATAGTGCAATTGAATTGTGAAGGTCTTCTTTGTAAGCAGCAGCACCGATGCGGCTGAACATCGGCAGTTTTGAAAACAAATAATCAATCGTTTGTTGGTAAGTCATTGCTACAAAGATAGAAGCAAAAGCGGATAGTCTTTAGTGAACGGTCAATAGTAAATGGGCAAAAAAGGTTAAAGTATAAACGATACAAACTAAAAAATTGCAATCAATTTGTATTACCTATTTGAATATGTCAACATTTACCATTTACCCGTTAGTTCTGCACCTTGAAATTAAATAGAATGGTAGAAACGCCTCCATCAGCACTTGCCGGAAATTTTAATTCTGCTGCTTTTCTTTTAGCGATGCCCGTAATGATTCCGTTAGATGTGGTGGTGCCTTTTGCAAGGCTGCTGCCAATATAGCTTCCTGAGGCACTATACTTAACATCAAGGTAAACTTTGGCATTCTCATTAAAGTCATCTTCAAATCTTAGTGCTCCTAAATTTGAAGGACGTACACCTCTGGTAACACTGGCTCCACTTCTGCCGCCAGGCGTATTGCCATAACTGTCAGGCTTGCCTGATGGGTCACCGGCATCTCCTTTTCCTCCTGGCTTATTGCCCTGGTAAGTGTAACCATTGTCTTCCGTTGCGCCATTGCCTTTTCCATTTCCAGAGCCATTATAAGTGGCCTTAGGTTTTTGTGGTTTTGGCACAGGCATTACTACAGGAGCCGGAGTTGTTGTTTTTACAGGTTTACTTACAGGCTCTTTAGCAATAGCGGTTGCTTTCGGAATTACCTTTGCTGGTTTTGTAACAGGTGCTGCATCTTCATCTGCATTGTCATCGGGTTGTATATCTTTTGCAGGCGGTTCTTGTGCAGCGGAAGCTTTTTGTTGTTGTGCAGCAGGTTCCTGCGAAGGTGCCATTTCGCCTTTTATTAATGGCTGAACCTCTCCATAGCCTTCAGCATTATTGCCAAGATTAATTTCTATAAGATCTTCCACCAATGGTACAGGCGGTTTTATAATGGGCCAGGTTATTAAAATGGCTAATAGTAATAGTGCTCCCACTATAATTGCAGTGTAGGTAAATGCCTTCCTGTTTTTTTCTGCCTCAAATGATGCGTACATAGTTTGATTGTGATACATCTCAAAGTTATTTTATTAAAATCAAAAGACGCAATACTATGCCAAAATACATTTTTGCTGTTAAAGGTTTAACAAAAGCTTGTAGTATGTAGTTGAATGCTAACCGATCTTTTTATAAAGCGCAATAGGTAAACAATACAAAAGTTTTGCAATCAGCCACCAGCGTTTTGTAATGTAAATCTTCCTTTTTTTATTTTTAATACCGGCATAAATCTGTTGTGCAGCTTTTTCAACAGGCGCAACCCAAAACTGTCCATAACCTTTTGCCATCTTTGTTTTTACAAATCCGGGTTGTATATCTGTTAGATAGATGGGCAGTTTTAACTTAGCAGCTTTTATATAAAGGCCTTCCATATAATTACTCATATAAGCCTTGCTGGCACTGTATGCCGGGGCAAAACTATTGCCCCGGATACTTGCTAAAGAGGAAGTTGCTGCTATATGTCCCTTCCCTTCTACAACAAAATAATTAAAGGTAAAATTTACTATTTCTGTAAAGCCGGTTACATTTGTCAGTATGGTATTTTTATCAATTTCCCAGTCGGTTATTTCGGATGGTTCGCCATAGCCGCTATTATAAATCAACAGGTCGAGGCCACCAAGTTGTTGTGTTAAGTTTCGGATACTTTCTATGTTGTCATCTCCCGTAACATCAAAGCATTCAGTCATAATATTCTCCGGAAAATCCTGTTGCAGGCTTTGTAGTAATTCTTTTCTTCTGCCGGTAATGCCTACCATCCAGTTGTTTGCTGCGTACAAAAGTGCCAGTTCTCGTCCAATGCCAGCGCTGGCGCCGATGATGATGACTTTGTTCATTACCTATTTTTTTACAAATATATCATACCCAAAGCGTATAATCGTTCCTGTTATAACCAGTAGAAAAAATATACGAATAAATTTATTACCTTTTAAAATTGCGAGTCTTGACCCAATGATGGAGCCGGTAAAATTACACACTGCCATAGGAATGGCATATTGATATAAAATATGTCCGCTTCGGGAGAAGAAAAGTATTGAACCTACGTTAGTTGATACATTTACAAGCTTGGCATGTGCACTGGCTTGTAGAAAATCAAAACCTACAATTGAGATAAAGAACAGGATTAAAAAACTGCCCGTTCCCGGACCAATAAACCCATCATAAAAACCAAGTAGCATTGCAATAATAATGCACCATGTAAATTCCCTCTTCGGGCTTATATTTTTTTCAACAGCCAGGCCAAAATTCTTTTTGGTGTAAGTGTAAATAAATACAACAATCAGCATAACAAAAAATAGGGGTTTCATAAAAGCATTGCTAACCATTGTAACCGTTGCTGAACCGGCATAAGCAGCAACCAATGCAATACTGCACATAACAGCTAATAATTTCCAACAGATATTTACCTTAAATGAATATTGAACGGCAGCAATGGTAGTACCTAATAACGAAGGGATTTTTGTGGTGCCTAATAAGGTGGCAACAGGGTATTGAGGTAAGGTGATCAATGTGGCAGGTGTTTGTACCAGGCCACCACCACCTACAATGGAATCAATAAAACCTGCTGCAAATGCGGCAATACAAAGAATAATAATTTCCTGGGTCATTAACTGAAATGTTTTTTGAAGTAACAGCTCGGTAAAAGTAAAAACAGGTTTATGATTTAGAATAATTTCTCTCACCAAATAATAAACTGCCAATACGTACCATATTGCTACCTTCTTCAATAGCAATGGTATAATCCCCACTCATGCCCATGGAAAGAATTGAAAATTTCGGGTACATAGTGTATAAAGAGTGGAGTGTTTTAAACTCATTTCTTACAAGGTTCAAATCATCCGAAAAAGAAGCCATGCCCATCAACCCGATTAACTGAACGTTTTTTAAAGCCAGGCCTTCATTCATTATTGTTTCCAATTCCGTTGCATCAAATCCAAATTTGGTTTCTTCTTTAGCAATGTGTACCTGAAGCAGGCAATCAATTACCCGGCTATTTTTTGCAGCTTCTTTATTAATTTCTTTTAATAAACTTACACTATCAACCCCATGGATAAGGTGTACGAAGGGGGCAATAAATTTTACTTTATTGCTTTGCAGGTGGCCAATAAAATGCCAGCGGATATCTTTTGGTAAAACGGCTTCTTTATCTACCAGTTCCTGTACATAATTTTCGCCAAAATCTCTTTGTCCTGCATCATACAAGGCTTGCAAATCTTCAACAGGCTTGGTTTTGCTTACAGCAACCAATGTTGCTTTTCCATTCAGTTCACTAAGTAAGGAGGTATATTTTTCTATATTGATAGCCATAGTATTATTTTCAATTAAAGATGCAAAGGTATCGCAAAGGTGTAAAGGGAATAAAAAAGTGCAAATGAAAATCTCACTTGCACATCATCGAAATAATCTCCTAAATAATAAATACCTCTTTAGGGTGGGAAATCTATTTTAATATACTTCTGCTAATCACTATTCGCTGTACCTCACTCGTGCCTTCATATATCTGTGTAATCTTTGCATCCCTCATCATTCGCTCCACATGATATTCCTTTACAAAACCATAGCCGCCATGAATTTGTACAGCCTCTGTGGCGGTCCACATAGCAGTTTCGCTGGCAAAAACTTTTGCCATGCTGCCACTAACCGTATAATCAATATGCTCATCCTTTTCCCATGCTGCTTTAAGACAGAGTAAACGGGCACATTCAATTTTAGTAGCCATATCCGCCAGTTTAAATTGTATAATCTGGTGGTGCATAATTTCTTTACCAAATGCCTTGCGTTGTTTACTATAAGCAAGGGATCTTTCATATGCACCACTTGCTATTCCCAATGCCTGGGATGCAATCCCAATTCTTCCACCTGCCAATGTTTTCATGGCAAACTTAAAGCCAAAGCCATCGGCACCAATGCGGTTTTCGTTGGGTACTTTTACATCGTTAAATAAAATGGTGTGGGTATCACTTCCGCGGATACCCAATTTATTTTCTTTGGCACCCACTACCACACCGGGCCAGTTTTTCTCCACAATAAATGCATTAATACCATGACTGCCTTTGCTGATATCTGTTTGTGCAATTACGAGGTATACACTGGCGCTATTGCCGTTGGTAATCCAGTTTTTGGTGCCATTTAATAAATAATGATCACTCTTATCTTCTGCAGTAGTTTGTTGCGAAGTGGCGTCACTACCTGCTTCTGGCTCACTCAGTAAAAAAGCACCAATGTATAATTCCCCATCTTTTTTACCCTGCGCCAGCGGAATTAAATATTTTTGGCGCTGTTCCTCACTCGCATATTCCTGCAGACCGTAACAAACAAGGCTATTGTTTACACTCATACAAACACTCACACTGGCATCTATTTTACTAATTTCTTCCATTGCCAGCACATAGCTGATGGTATCCATACCACTGCCGCCGTATTCAGGTTTTACCATCATGCCCATAAAACCAAGTTCAGCCAGTTTTTCAATTTGTTCTTTTGGAAATTTTTGTAATTCATCTCTTTCAATTACACCGGGCAGGCATTCGTTTACGGCAAAATCCCGGGCTGCTTTTTGAATCATTAAGTGTTCTTCAGAAAGTTGAAAATCCATACAAATTGTTTTAATTGAATGTAAAATTAAGGCTTCAAAACTAATGATCGTTAGTTTTGAAGCCTTTTTTGTGGACAGGCAATGAAACCCCGGTTAAGCTTCAGTTGCGCACACTTTTACTTTAATTATTTTGTGGGAATATTTTTTAAAGCGTAGTTCTATAAACAAAAAGAGGCTGTTTCATAAATAAATAAAACTCCTGAGATTTGTTTAAACGACTTCGATTCTCCAAGGGACCCGAAGAAATTCTCAAAAAGTTTAGTTATAAGATAGCTTCTTTATGTGAGAATACCGGATTCGAACCGGTGACCTCTTGCATGCCATGAAAGGATTCCATTCACATAGAAAAAATTCTATTCAAAATTGATTTTTAGTAATTATACCTTTTCTGGTGTTGAATAAATATTTTGTGGCCTGATTACTGATAATTGAATTTTAAAAACTATGCCAGATAGTCTATCCATTATCCTCTAAAAACTTTTGAATGTTGACTGATTTAGAAAAATTAAAACCTATATAATATTGCGCCCATGAAAAAGTCTTCTGCTATTTGTAACATATTAGATTGAATGTCGTCTTCGTGTCCTTTTATATTTTGGTCTACTAAATCAGCTAATACTATTTTGTAGGAATGAGTACTTTGCTTTCCACTTACATTGCTTTCTAAATATTCAATATTTGATACTGGATATTTTAATTTTCTTTCTGCATTAAGGTCAAAATTATCTTCATAACGTGTTGAATTTATTTGCCCATGACTTTCAAAAAAGTTTATTAATAAATATTTTATTTGGTTTAGGGTTTTCATTTATCTTAAGTACTTCTTCTTATTAATTATTATTAAAGTTTGGTTTGCAACTGTTCCATTATTAATTAAGATTAATGAATTCCAAGCTGGTATCGTTGCGCTATTGTTATATACATTTCCATAAATATCCTTTTTGCTATAACCCGTAAAATTTAGTGTTGATATTGTATTTGTTGGATTTGTATAAAGTACTCCTGTATTTAAAAAATTAGTAGCAAATGTTTCAATTCCTACCGTTTCTGTTAAATAGGAAAATACATCTGCTGATGTTATATAATGTCCACCATAATAATAATCTGTTGTTGCAAGTAAACTAGTATCAGTTCCACTTCTAAGCGAATAGTAATTATTGGAAAACGTACCCATTGCAAGAATATCAGATTGTCTAGTAACAACTGTAGGGCTATCAATTGCAAGATTTCTATATTCAAATCTGTACTTGTCTAACACATTGTTATTAATGAATATTGAACGTATGGGTAGTGCACCTGCAAATCTTTGAAATGAATAAGTTTTATTATTATTAAAAAAAGTATTATTCCTGAACCATAAACTATCATTGTTATTACCATGGAAGGCACCGGATGAATTGTAAGCGCAAGTATTACTGTCAACAATAACATTTTTTGTACCAAGGTCAAAGTATAATCCATTACATGAATTATTGTATGTATCTGGTGTACCCAAATAATTTCCTATTCCGTTAGTACAAATATTGTTTATTAACTCCCTTGTGTTACGTGGTAGAATAAGTGAGTTGTTTCCATTTTCTACTGTATAAATACCAGCACCATCACTTCTAACTGTACAATAATTATTAACGTAATTGTATTTAATGTGGACTTGACTGCCTTTCCATTCAATACCATTATACCCACTATTTGTAACAGTGTTGTACATACATATAACACTATCACCGCCGTTGATTAATATTCCAGCGCCGCCATTCACTCCATCACTTGCTTCCATACCTGCAATTAAACAGGTACTATCTACATTATTATTTGTTGCTGTTAAATATTTTAGACCTGCAAAAGCGGTGCTAATTCGTATACCACTTCCAAGGCTATTTTTAACCGTGCAACCTGTTACTAAAGTTCGGTCTGATGCGTTGCACAAAATTGCGGCTTTTCCGCTATTATTTACGGTGCAACTGGTTACCGAAAATAAAGTACCGCCACTATTATATACTGCTACCGTTCCACTTCCATTGAAATCGATATTACTCAAAGATATAGTTCCATAAACATTTTTAAAAAGTGTATCAACTGTCGCTATTTGATAATTATAAGTAGATGGGGTAGTAGTTGAATATACTCTTAATTTGCTATTCACGTTATCGTACCACCATTCACCATCAACATCTAAAGTTCTATTGTCACGCTGAAAAAAATATCCAAAATTAGCTGTTGCTGAATAATCAAGTGCAGCGAAGCCCAAAACACCAGCAGAATGACTTGTAACAGTTCTTCTTTGTATATCCCACTTAACAACTTTAACAACAATTTCAGCACCAGTCCAATTAATAGTACTTGATAATGCAGGGCCAGTTAAACTTGTAGTGTTACCTGATGATATGACAAGGTATCCGCCATTTGTTGAACCTGCATTTGGGTAACGCCCGATTTGTTGAATAAAATTATTACGCAAGACTAAATTTACATTGGGTTTAACAGTAGTTACTGGTGCTTCCCAAATATTTCCGCTTAAGTTAATCCATCCTGTTATTGTTGATAAACCTGTAATAATCGGATTTGCACCTGTGCCATAAGCGCCAAAAGAAAGATTTGACCTGCTAACAATTATACCACCATAAAAAATATCCCCTTTGTTAAAAAGAATTATGTCATTTGCTGCAAAAGTGAAACTATTCACTTTTGCAATCGACTGCCACGATGTGCCAGTTGATATACCTAAATTACTATCATTACCGGACCCACTCACATAGTAAGTTGTTGCCAATAATTTATTTGAAATAAGAATTAAAAGAATTAATATTTTTTTCATTAGTTTATTATTAAAAAAGAAACTTTAGTTTCTGCTGTTGCATTTGCATTTAGTATTATTGTAAAACTACCACTAGATAATGTTACTGTAGCAGATTTTGCAGTTGCACCATTTCCTTCTATCTGAATTTGAACAAGTGATGCGGTTGTTACCGAGCTATTTGTTACCACTAAGGTAGAAGTCCCTGCTGAAAAGTTTGCTTTTCCTCTTGCTTTATTTATAGTTTGTGCCCCAGTAGTTCCAGGTGCTGTATTTGTAGTAGGCAATATATATGCATTTGTATTACCTATTAAATGTAGGTTACCATTAGCACCTAATAGTGTTATTAATGAATTTCCAATGATTGCTGTATTAGAACCCAAACCAATAGCATTATACCCAATTACAATTTGATTGCTTTGATAATCAGCAAGTACTTTAGATTGTGATCCAATTATAACACTTGTATTAATAACAGTTGCCGCAATGGCTCCATCTGCAATATATCTTCCAGCAGCATTACCAATACCAACATTTTCACCCCCTAATTAAGGTAGGTTGATTAAAAAAACATAAGAACAACTAGTAAAGTATGTTTGATATATGGATTCCTTTAGGTGGAGTGTCGATTGTTTCACACAATTTTAAACTTATATCTAATGAAGATTTACCTGACTTGATTGTTATACAGGCAATGGTATTCAAATTTCAAGTTGATTAGCTACCCATTACTGCCCTTATATTAATTCAACTGATGGATTTATATAGCTAAAAGGAATAATGTACCGGATTGAAGCAATAAGAAGGAATGAATTGCACTTATTTATGCACTATCTATTGCACTTGGGAAAATAAAAAAGGTGACTAATTAATAGCCACCTTAATACTTCAGGTGGAGAATACCGGATTCGAACCGGTGACCTCTTGCATGCCATGCAAGCGCTCTACCAACTG
>JAYWAU010000484.1:0-3219 GCA_043782265.1 Ferruginibacter sp.
GCTTTTCTTTCTCATGTAAGCAGCACCGACTGGAGTTGGGCATGTTTGTTTGCAGATTATGATAATGATGGTGATAAAGATTTAATGGTAACAAATGGATTTTACCGCGACCTAGGAGACCAGGATTATATCCATTACCAGGCAAAGCTGAACAACCCGATGGGCAATCAAACTGCAAAGAGGGAAGAAAAATTAAAAGCAATAAAAGCATTGGCAACTATTCCTTTGCAGGATTATTTATTTGAAAACAATAACGACCTCACATTTACCAAACGTTCCACTGATTGGGGGTTTGATGAGCCTGGCTTTTCTAACGGCGCATGTTATGCTGATTTGGATAATGATGGCGACCTTGAATTAATTATTAACCAGTTTAACAGCAAGGCAAAAATTTTTAAGAATAATTCCAACGAGTTATTGAAGAATAATTTTGTTTCAATAAAACTGAAAGGGCCGCCGCCCAATATAGATGCAATCGGGGCAAAAGTGTATGTATATACAAAAGGGACGCTGCAAATGCAAGAGTTAAACCCTTATCGTGGTTATGAATCATCTATGGAACCAATACTTCATTTTGGTATTGGCAAAAATGTTTCCGCAGATAGCATTAAAATTATTTGGCCTGGTGGGGCACAGCAAAAAGAAGATAATGTAAATGCAAACCAGGTTTTAAATATTGCATATACAGCAACAGCTAAGATTGCCAATGCTGTTATAAAAAATAATTCTTCTTATTTATTTACAAACATTACCGGAAAGAATGGATTAAATTATCATCATACTGAAAATGAATTTGTTGATTTTAAAATACAGCCATTATTACCACACATCCACTCTAAAAACGGACCGGGTATTGCAACGGGTGATATAAATGGTGATGGCAAAGAAGATTTTTTTATTGGTGCTGCTTCTGGAAATGACGGAAGTTTTTTTATTCAAAACAGCAATGGAAATTTTTCTGAAAAGAAATTGAAGAAAGATACTTTGTATGAAGACATGGGCGTGTTGTTGTTTGATGCAGATAATGATAACGACCTTGATTTGTATGTGGTGAGTGGTGGCTCCGAAAATACTGAAGGCACTGCAATGCAGCAGGACAGGTTGTATTTGAATGATGGCAAAGGAAATTTTACTTATGAGTTGGATGCATTGCCTGAAACAAAAGCAAGCGGCTCCTGTGTGGTGGCCTGTGATTATGATAAAGACGGCGATTTGGATTTATTTATTGGTGGAAGAGTGGTACCGGGTAGTTATCCTTTGGCAGCAAAAAGTTATTTGCTAAAAAATAATGCTGGAAAATTTTCAGATGTATCTGCAACCGAATTACCCCGGCAGGGGGAAATAGGAATGGTTACTTCTGCACTTTGGACAGATTATGATAATGATGGCTGGATTGACTTAATGCTTGTGGGAGAATTCATGCCCATAACATTTATAAAAAATGAAAATGGAAAACTTGCAGTCAACTCACAAACCACAATTGATCATTCACAAGGCTGGTGGAACAGTATTGCTGCCGCCGATTTTGATGAAGATGGCGATATAGATTATATAATTGGAAACCTCGGATTAAATACAAGGCACAAAGCAAGTGCAAAAGAGCCGCTTTGCATTTATGCAAAAGATTTTGATAAAAACGGACGGCTCGACCCGGTGATGTGTTACTATGTGAATGGCAAAAATTATATCTACCCTACCCGTGATGAAATGATAAAACAAATGGCTGCTACGAGAGGACGTTTTCAATCTTATAAAGATTTCGCTTCAGTTACATTTGAAGAGTCTTTTACTAAAGAAGAACTAAGTGATGCACTGGTTGTAAAAAGCGAATGCTTTGAGAGCAGTTATTTAGAAAATAAAGGCAATGGAAAATTTGAAAGAAAAGCATTGCCGCTTCCATGCCAGTTTGCACCCATATTTGGTATGCTCACCGGAGATTATAATAATGACGGGCATGCTGATGTATTAATCACCGGCAATGCTTATTCCACCGAAGTATCAACAGGTGCTTATGACGCAATGACTGGAATATTGCTTGCTGGAGACGGTACAGGAAATTTTAAAACACTTGCTTCAACCACCACAGGCTTTAAAGCAGATGGCGACAGCAAAGGAATGGCATTGCTGCATGCCGCAGCAAATACAAATATTATTTTATCCGCAAATAATGATGGGGATTTGAAAACATATGCCTTCGCCACAAATAATGTTACTTCTTCCGCAGCAGGAAAAAATGATGTATATGCTGTTATACAAAAGAAGGATGGCAAAACATACAGGCATGAATTTTATTGGGGCAATTCTTATTTATCAAATTCATCACGGGTGTTCAGTTACAACAGTTCACTTGTATCAACTGTTATTTTTTACGATAACAAGGGTAATAAAAAACAAATAACTGCTAATTCAAAATAAGAAGAAAAATGAAAAAGATTGCAGAATTATTAATGGTAATTGTTTTTGTTTCTTCCTGCCAACAACAAACAAACCATACAGGCATCGAGCAATTTTGTAAAAATCAACTGCCGCAATGGAATCAAAAACTTACCTATGTTATAATGACGGATATTTTTACTCCACCTGTATGCAGCCGCCTTTATGCTTATACCAACATCGCAGCTTATGAAGCTTTACTCACTGAAAACCCGGGTTATAAATCTTATGCAGGAAAATTAAAAGGCTTACAAGCATTGCCGCAACCTGATAAGAATAAAGAATACTGCTATCCAATTTCAAGCGTAATTGCATTTACTACTGTTGCACAAAAATTAGTTTTTAATGGCGATGCAATGAAAGAAAAGGAAAAAGATTACTTGAAACAGTTAGACAGTGTAGGTATCAGTAAAGAATTATTAGACAGTTCTGTTTCGTATGGCCGTGCCGTAGGGCAGCATATACTGGCATGGGCAAGTAAGGACGGTTACCTGGAGCGAACATCTTATGGAGGTTATATCGTAAGGCAGCAGCCGGAAAGGTGGGTTCCTACTCAGCCGGATTATATGGATGCAGTGGAAAATAACTGGGGAACAATAAGGCCAATGGTAATGGATTCTGCTTCACAATTCAGGGCGCCTGCACCCATTCTTTATGATACTACGAAAGGCTCTGCATTTTATAAAGAAGCTTACCAGGTATATGATGCAGTTGTGAAACCAAATGCCGGTGATTCGGCAACTGCATGGTATTGGGACGATAACCCAAACACCTCTATCACTGATG
>JAYWAU010000485.1:0-8888 GCA_043782265.1 Ferruginibacter sp.
ACATTGCAACGATATGCAAAAAACAACAGTAGTTTTGCTCCTATCAATGCAGATCGTGCCATACAAATTGCCAACGTAATCAATGAAGGAAAAAAGACCTTTGGCAAAACAACACTTTTTTATCAATGGCTAAAAAGAAAACCATTAATGCTGGAAGGTTCACTTTCTTTTGAATCTTTAACAACCACCCATGGTATTCAACTGGTGTTAACCCAATTAGGAAGAATTCAACATGGTATACTTGCATGATTGTATATAGGCTTGCTACCGAAATGTATAAAGATGACCTATCCGGTAACGGTGCTAAATTGTTTGGTGGCAGGTGGAATTCTGTGGGATTGCCTGTTTTATACACGACAGAAAATATTTCATTAGCCGTTTTGGAAATATTGGTAAGGGCTGATATGCAAACCATTCCATTAACCTATCATCTTATAAAAATAGACATCCCTGATGCAATACAATCAATATCCATAATTACTGGCAAATTAAAAACAGCTTGGAAAAATGATCTTGGCTATACACAATGGATGGGTGATGAATTTATAAAATCAAATAAACTTTTACTACTTAAAGTTCCTTCTGCTATAGTGGATGAGGAAAATAATTACATTTTAAATCCAGGTCACGGCGATTTCAAAAAAGTAAAAATTAATGCCGTTAAAAAATTCCAATTCGATAAAAGATTGTTTTTAAAAGATGAATAAAACCTACCTCCTTCTTGGCAGTAATATGGGTAACAGTCAACAGCAATTATCCATTGCTATAAAAAATATTACCCAAAAAATTGGTGGTGTTATCCGCAAAAGTAAATTGTATACAACAGCCGCATGGGGTAATACAAATCAACCCGATTTTTTAAATCAGGTAATTGTTGTTGAAACAAAACATACAGCCTTACAAACTATCAAAACTATATTAGGTATTGAAGAAGAAATGGGCAGAGTAAGAACAAAAAAAAATGCGCCCCGTATTATTGATATTGATATATTATTTTTCAACAAACAAATAATTGCTGAAAATATACTTTCCGTGCCACATCCCGAAATTCAAAACCGGCGATTTGTATTGATTCCGCTGAATGAATTGTCGCCTAATTTTAAACACCCTGTTATAAAGAAAACCATGCATCAATTATTAGTTAACTGTTCCGATACCCTGGATGTTAAAAAGTTTTAATTGCTCAACTGGTTATTCAACTTACATTCGGCATTGTAAATTATGAAATACAATTTTGTTACAATAGAAGGAAATATTGGAGCAGGTAAAACAACCCTGGCGCATTTATTAAGCAAACACTACAATGCCAGGCTGATTTTGGAAGAATTTGCCGACAATCCTTTTTTGCCCAAATTTTATGAAAACCAGCAACAATACGCTTTTCCTCTGGAGTTATTTTTTATGGCCGAGCGCTATAAGCAATTGAAAGATTTGTTACAAACAAAGGATATGTTTCAAAACATCACCATATCTGATTATCTTTTTACCAAGTGCCTGTTATTTGCAAAAGTAAATTTGCCCACAGAAGAATTCAGACTTTATCAAAAATTATTCGATATTGTTAATCCGCAAATTGCGCAACCCGACCTGTTGATTTATTTACATTCGCCGGTAAATATTTTGCAACAAAATATTAGAAAACGCAACAGATTGTACGAACAAAATATTGCCAATGAATATCTTTTTTCTTTACAGGAAACTTATACCCAATATATTAAACAACACAATATAAAAACTTTGTTTGTTGATACCTCTAATGCAGATTTTTTAGACAATGAGGAACACCTGAAAATTATCATCAATGCATTGGATAAAGAATATGAAGCAGGGCAACATTACATTACACTGCCTTAAAAGTTTAATTAACAAAATATTGTTAGGCATTAGTTTTCTACTTTTGCGCTATCACCAATCTATCATGTTTTGAATACACATCCTCTGGCTGTTTTAAAAATAACCGAATTCAGAAATTTTATCCTGGGCCGTTTTGTATTTATTATGGGGCTGCGGATGATGGGGACACTGGTATCGTGGTGGATGTACGAATTAACGGGTGATGCATTTTACATTGGTATGATAGGGCTCGCAGAAGCAATCCCCGCAATAGGCCTGGCGCTTTATGCAGGTTATGTAATTGACAAAAGTGAAAAAAGACGGTTACTGCTGATCACTATTTTTTTATACATCATTTGTGCCTTTATTTTGCTTGGCACATCTACACAATGGTTTAGTCAGCAATTTGGCACTAAAATCATCATCCTTTTTATCTATAGTATTATTTTTTTAACAGGTGCTATCAGGTCATTTTCCGGACCAAGTTTTGGTGCCATGATAGCCTCTCTGGTACCAAAAAATTTATTGATCACCGCATCACAGTTAAGCTCAACCAGTTGGCTAATTGCCAGTATTATGGGGCACGCTATGGCGGGCTTTTTAATCGCCTGGTTGCATGTTACCGGAACATTTATAGTGATAACATCACTTATAATTACAGGCTTTTTATTACTGTCAAAATTAAAAGCAAAACCACCGGGTATTACCGCTGAAAGGAAAACATTGGAAGCGGTGACGGAAGGTTTAAAATATGTTTTTAAAACAAAAGAAGTTTTGGGAGCTATCACCCTTGATCTTTTTGCTGTATTATTTGGTGGAGCTGTTGCGATGGTGCCCGTATATGCCAAAGACATTTTACATGTTGGTCCTATTGGTTTTGGATGGCTAAATGCTGCCACGGATATAGGTTCTATCACTATGGTAATAGCCCTCACACTTAACCCACTTAAGAAAAAACAAGGCATTAAATTATTATTGGCTGTAACTGGTTTCGGTATTTGCATTATTATTTTTGGCCTCTCAAAATGGTATTGGCTATCCTTTGTTGCATTGGTAGTGGGTGGTATTTTTGATGGTGTAAGTGTAGTGGTACGGGGCAATATCATGCAATTAAAAACACCAGATGAATTAAGAGGACGTGTTATGAGTGTAAACTCCATGTTCATCAATTCCAGTAACGAAATTGGCCAGTTTGAAAGTGGTGCCGCCGCTAAATTAATGGGGGTTATTCCATCTGTAGTATTTGGCGGATGCATGACGATTTTTGTTGTGGTGGCCACCTGGATAAAAGCACCTTCCCTGAAAAAGCTGGAGTATTGATTGCCTGTCAGTAGCTCATTTCAAAATTATAATACCAGCTAATATTTTCATGGCATAACCGTTGTGTCACAATCCTTTCATCGGCACTGCTGCTATATAGCTTTTATCTAAGCGGCTGGATAGATATCTAAACAAATTTCGTATCTTAACTTTAAATAAAAACTCAATCTCATGCGACGCAGACACTTCATCTGCAATAGCAGCCTTGCTTTGGCAGGTCTGGCATTTTTAAGTAATAAAACATTGGCGCAGTTGTTAGCTGATCCTACCTGGAAAATAAAAATGCTGACTGACACCATCGGCGTGTTCACCGAAAAAGGAGGCACCATTGTGTTTATGATTGGTAAAGAAGGTTTGACAGTAGTAGATGCACAGTTTCCGGAACAATCACAACACTTGATTGATGAGTTAAAAAAAAGAAGCCAGCTTCCATTTGAGTTACTAATTAATACCCACCATCATGGCGACCATACGGCAGGCAATATTTCTTTCAAAGGATTAGTAAAAAATGTATTGGCACATGAGAACAGCAAAGCCAATCAGGAAAGGGTAGCCAAGGAAAAAAAGAACGAAGACCAGCAATTATATCCTAACCAAACTTATGCCGACACCTGGTGCCAATCATTGGGCAAAGAAGAAATCTGCATGCACTATTTTGGCGCAGCACATACCAATGGCGATAGTTTTGTTCATTTTAAAAAAGCAAATATTGTGCATACAGGCGACCTGGTTTTTAACCGTCGCCATCCTTTTGTTGACAGATCTTCAGGAGCTAATATTAAAAGCTGGATAAAGGTATTGGATAAAGCAGCAACTACTTTTAATGACAAAACAATATTTGTTTGTGGCCATGCTGCAGATGGCTACGACATAGTAGTTACCAAGGGTGATATTGCAGCATTTAGTAATTATTTAAGTAAAACATTAATTTTTGTTGATGCCCAGATTAAAGCTGGCAAAACAAAAGAAGAGATTTTAAAAGCGACAGAAATACCCGGCGCACCGGAATGGAAGGGAGATGGAATTGAAAGACCTTTAACAGCTGCTTTTGAAGAACTTAATAATGGGTAACAAATTATTGGAGATTTGCTGCCGTTATTGCTTTGCGGCAGCCATTAATTTTTCTAATACGTAATATACAATTGGGCAAAAAGTAGAATTCTTTAAAGTGAGCGGCTGCCTTTTTAATAATACATCTTCATCGGTATAAGGAAAGCGGGCACAATCAGATGGACGTACTTCATAAATGCTGCAGTAATTATCTTCTCCTAAAAAGGGACAAGGAGCGGTTCGCATTACATAATCACCTTCCTTGTCAACTATTAAATAAGTGTTGATCAAATCGCCTTCTTTCATTTTTAGGTGTTTGGCAATTCTTTTAATATCCGGCGTTTTTAAACGGGGCGAATATCCTTTGCAGCAATTGCCACATTTAAGGCAATCAATTTTACTGAATGCTTCGTCGTTTAGTTCCGGCAAGGCTTTTAGCACCGTGTTTTTATCAGCTCTATGTAAATAATTCTTATATAATTTTTGCCTGTCGCCTGATTTTTTTTCCCAGGCTCTTAAAAGTTCTTCGCTCATAAATGGGTGTTAGTAAATATTGTGAAGGATTTTATACAACTTTATTCCTGACTTTTCCACAGGTACAAAGTAACGAACATAATGACACTAAATATTGTTGTGTTCATGTAATTTTGCAACGTAAAAATCAGCCAGGCTGGTAGTTTTCAATATTTTAATCCGTAGAGAAGAAAATATGCAGAAACTGAGGCACTTCGGGGTAAATGTTACCAAAAGCTGAAACGGTACAAAAGGGCGATCTGCCGCGGCGGACAAGGTACAACAATAATCATTTTGTACCATGCCTGGCTCAATAGTAAAAGATAAATTTCAAATATTAAACATCAATATGAATATTTTCGAGCAACAACAGAATGAATTTTCAGGAAGGCACATTGGCATAAACAAGGAGGAAAAAGAAGCTATGTTATCGGCTATCGGTTTAAGTAGCCTGGAAGAATTGATCAATAAAACAATCCCGGATGCCATCAGGATAAAAACAAACCTTGAAGTACCAGCTGCAATCAGTGAGTTTGAATATTTGAGTGAATTAAAAAAAGTAGCAGCAAAAAATAAAGTTTTCAAAAGTTATATAGGTCAGGGGTATTATGACACTATTACTCCCTCTGTTATTTTAAGAAATGTTTTTGAAAACCCAGGCTGGTATACTCAATACACACCTTACCAGGCAGAGATTTCGCAGGGACGTTTGGAAAGTTTATTGAATTACCAAACACTTGTAAGCGACCTTACAGCTTTGCCAATTGCAAATGCCAGTTTGCTGGATGAAGGAACTGCTGCCGCTGAGGCAATGGCGATGCTATTTAACCATAAAAACAAAGACCACGACCATATTACTGCGCCAAAGTTTTTTGTTGATGAAAAAATATTTGCTCAAACAAAAGATGTGTTGGTTACAAGAGCTGAACCTATTGGCATTGAACTGGTGTTTGGAGATTTTAAACATGCCGCATTAAATGAAGATTATTTTGGTGCCATTGTACAATATCCTGATAGCGATGGTGCGATTAGGGATTACCGTGAATTTATCACAAAAGCACATGCTGCCAATGTAATGGTGGTGATGGCTACAGATCTTTTAGCCCTTACCTTATTAACACCCCCGGGAGAATTAGGGGCTGATGTGGCTATCGGTTCATCCCAACGCCTGGGCGTTCCGATGGGTTTTGGCGGTCCACATGCAGCTTTCTTTGCCACCAAAGATGAATTTAAAAGAACAATACCAGGTAGAATTATAGGGGTAAGTATTGATGCACAAGGCAACCGTTGCCTGCGCATGGCACTGCAAACAAGAGAACAACATATTCGCAGAGAAAAGGCTACCAGCAATATATGTACAGCTCAAGCACTGTTGAGTAATATGGCTGCCATGTATGCCATTTATCATGGGGCAGAAGGATTGACCAATATTGCAAAACGCATTAGCATACTTGCACAGACATTGAGTGATGAATTGAACGAACTTGGTTTTAATAATATAAATGAGTATTATTTTGACACCTTGAAAATTGGTGTAAACGATGCTGCTGCAATTATCAAATTAGGTGCATTACAGGAAATGAATTTTCATTTTATTGATGAAAAACACATTGGTATTTCATTAGATGAAACTACCTCGCAAAATGACATTGTGGATATATTGCATGTATTTGCCCGTTCAATAAATATTGATACTGCATCAGCAGGTTTTGATGCAGATGCGTTGTTGGAAAATATTCCTTCTTCATCAACAAGAACTTCAAGTTTTTTATTACACCCGGTTTTCAATACACATCATAGTGAAAGCCAAATGATGCGGTACATAAAATTTTTAGAAAACAAAGACCTAAGTTTAAATACTTCGATGATAAGTTTAGGCAGTTGCACCATGAAGCTGAATGCTGCTACGGAACTGATTCCTGTAAGCTGGCCTGAGTTTAGCAGGCTGCATCCATTTGCGCCAGCAGATCAAACACAGGGTTATCTTGAGATCATTACTGAACTGGAAAACTACTTAAGTAAAATAACAGGATTTGCAGCTACTTCTATACAACCTAATAGTGGCGCACAGGGCGAATATGCTGGCTTGCTAACCATCAGGGCTTATCATACTGCAAGGGGCGAAAGTCATCGCAATGTAGTCCTCATACCAATTTCAGCACATGGCACCAACCCTGCAAGCGCTGTAATGGCAGGTATGAAAGTGGTGGTTACCAGATGTGACGACGCAGGGAATATTGATGTAGCTGATTTAAAAGCGAAAGCTGAAGAACATAAAAATGACCTTGCTGCATTAATGGTTACTTACCCAAGTACGCATGGCGTGTTTGAAGAAAGCATCATAGAAATTTGCAACACCATTCATGAGCATGGTGGCCAGGTTTATATGGATGGTGCCAATATGAATGCCCAGGTTGGATTAACAAGTCCGGGTATGATTGGTGCTGATGTATGCCATTTAAATTTGCACAAAACTTTTGCTATCCCACATGGTGGTGGCGGACCTGGTGTAGGCCCAATTTGCGTGGCTTCTCAGCTGGCACCTTATTTACCCGGGCATGTTAATATCACCAATAAAACGTCCAACATACATGCTGTTAGTGCTGCTCCTTATGGAAGCGCAAGCATACTGTTAATTAGTTATGCCTACATAAAAATGTTGGGTACCAATGGACTTCGCAGTGCAACAGAGTATGCGATTTTGAATGCCAATTACATGAAGGCAAGATTGGAGAAATACTACAAGATTTTATATACCGGTAAAAATGGCACAGCCGCTCATGAATTTATCGTTGACCTGCGCCCATTTAAAAACAGTGCTGGTATTGAAGCTGAAGATGTAGCAAAACGATTAATGGATTATGGATTTCATGCTCCTACCCTTTCTTTTCCAGTAGCAGGAACGTTAATGATAGAACCAACTGAAAGTGAAGACAAAGCTGAATTGGATCGTTTTTGTGATGCACTGATTGGCATTTATAATGAAATAAAAGCCATTGAAGAAGGTAAAGCAGATAAAAAAGAGAATGTGCTGAAAAATGCACCACACACCCAACATGTAGTTTGTGCAGATGAATGGACAAAATCTTATTCAAGAACAGTTGCTGCCTTTCCCTTGCCTTACATAAAAGAAAATAAATTTTGGCCAAGTATCAGTAGGGTTAATAATACTTACGGGGATAGAAATTTAATTTGTACTTGCGAGCCAATTGAAGCTTATGCATAAAAAATATAGCGATAAAAAAAGTCCAACTTTAAAAGTTGGACTTTTTTTATATATCGAGTTTTATAGCGCCATGAAAGATAAATACAACCAATATTCCTAAGTAAAAAAACAGAAAAGTTGCAATATATTACAGTAGCAAAATACCTTTTTAATTAAACTGCTGCTACCTGCTTTGGCAATGTAATACGGTTAAATTCAGCACCACTGAAAATTTTAGCTAATTTGTTATCATGAGATTCTCTCCACTCTTTAATGTTAGTCTCAGAAACAATGCGCCAGAAATTTTTAGATTTCAGGTCTTCATAATCCGGTGACTGAACGAAGATACCAAGGATGGTATTTCTTTTTTTAAATTCAATTTTAACCGGGTTTTTTGCCAGGTGACCACCTTCAATAAATTTTGCAATTACTTCATTTATCATAATAAAATTTTTGCAAATGTAGGCTATTTCAGGGTCATTTTAGTAAGTAATTTAATTGTAATGTGAAACAAATGTTTACTACGTCCAAAAAGAGCATTAGCAATTAACAGATTTTACTTTTTGTACTTCCAAATGATTAATACCCAATGCTGGAATTTTACCTTTTACGTCAGCAAAGAAATGAATGATCCCTTTCATATCCTCCTCTGCATCATCAGTAGTAAAGAAAGGCGCTGCAAAACGAAATTCCTTGTGTTCAAAATCAAGTGCCAGCATTACAATTGGCACATGTGCCTTTTGGGCAATATGATAAAAACCTGTTCTTAATCTTTCCACTTTTTTTCTTGTACCCTCAGGAGATAATGCAATGGCAAAAGAGTCATTTTTATTAAACATATCCACTACCTGGTCTACAAAATTATTTTTACTAAAGCGATCGACCGGCACACCCCCTGCCCAACGAAATAAAAAACCAACGGGCGGTTTAAACAATTCCTGTTTCCCAATAAATTTTACATAATTCA
>JAYWAU010000486.1:0-3207 GCA_043782265.1 Ferruginibacter sp.
CAACAATATCATCATCCTTAATTACCAAATCCCGGATAGAAGTAGCAGGCATATTTAAACGTAAAGATTGCCAGTGTTCTCCATCATCAAAAGAAACATATACTGCCCTTTCGCTACCTGCAAACAATAAGCCTTTGCGTAAAGGATCTTCACGTACTGTATTAATGGGATCATCGGGTAAACCGGTTATTATTTCTTTCCATGTGGTACCACTATTGGTTGTTTTATAAATATGCGGATGCATATCATCGCATCGAATTCTGTTGACAGCTGCATAAGCTGTATTTACATCTGTGTGGCTCGCTTCCATCAACGATATTTTACTCCAGGAAGTAACTTGTGGAGGGGTAACATTTTTCCAGGTTTTACCTCCATCATGAGTAAGCTGAATGTAGCCATCATCTGTTCCGGCCCAAATTGTATTAATGTCTTTAAAAGAGGGTGCGATGGTATAAACCACTCCCCGGCGGGGCATTTTTTTCATCTGCTCATTCGTATAAATACCAACACTGGCAGGTATATCCCATGATTCACGTGTAAGGTCGGGGCTAATAGTTTGCCAGGTATTGCCACCATCTTTTGTTTTAAATATTACATTACCTGCAAAGTATAAAGTGGCTGAATCAATTGGTGAAAATAATATCGGGGCTGTTCTTACAAAACGATATTTGCCACTTCTTACGGCTTCGGGTGAAATATTTTGCGTTTGCCCCGTTCGTTTATTATACTTTGATATTTTACCAGCATAAATAATATCAACATTTTTGGGATCGGCTGCAACATAGCCATATTCTTCCCCACCAACAGGATGCCATTCTCTAAAAGTAATGGCACCATCATTACCACGACTTGCAATACCAACAGACCCGCTTTCCTGCTGACCTCCATATACATTATAGGGAAATGCATTGTCGGTACTTACATGGTAAAATTGTGCGGTTGGCTGGTTGTACCAGGATGAAAATGTTTGCCCGCCATTGACCGTGATAATAGCACCCTGATCAGCCGCCAGTAAAATAATATCCGGGTTATTGGGGTTTATCCAGATGCGGTGATAGTCATCTCCACCTGGAGCGCCACGAAAGCCACTCCATGTTTTGGCACCATCTACCGATTTCCATACAACTACACCTGCTGTGTAAACAATATCTGCGTTTAAAGGATCCGCTTTTACTTCTGCAAAATCATCGCCCCTTCCCCAGAGCCTTTCATCTTTGTTAATCAGCATCCAGGATTCGCCAGCATCATCGCTTCTGTAAATACCACCATACTCACCTGCATCAACTGTTGCATAGAAACGATTGGTATTGGTTGGGGCAATACAAAAACCAATACGCCCCAGCCCCTGTTTGGTAGATGGTAATCCTTTGGTTAATTGATTCCATGTAGTTCCTCCATCAGTTGATTTATACAAACCACTTTCGTCTCCATTCCATTCACCATTTTCCCATGGACCCTGTCTGTCAGCCCAAAGATCTGCATAAATAATATTGGAATTTTTTGGATCGATAGTAACTTGTACGGCGCCAGTGTTTTCATCTTTATATAAAACACGTTCCCATCTTTTACCGCCATCAACAGTGCGGTAGACACCACGCTCTGTATTGGCTCCATATGGATGACCGAGCACAGCGGCAAATACACGGTTTTCATTGTTGGCATCAATTGCAAGTCCGCCAATTTGCTGGCCATCTTTTAAACCTGTATTGATCCATGTTTTACCGGCATCTGTAGATTTATAAATTCCATCGCCCACTGAAAGATCGGGACGCTGAATACCTTCACCACTGGCAACATAAATTACATTTGGATTAGAGGGAGCCACTGCTACATCGCCTATTGAACCAGTTGGTTGATCATCAAAAATCGGAAACCAGGTATGGCCATAATCAGTAGTCTTCCATACGCCACCATTGTTTACCCCGATATAAAAAACATTGGGTTGCTGAGGTACACCCACCGCACCAACAGTTCGCCCACCACGGTGAGGACCAATCATACGCCAATGCATACTGTTAAACATTCCGGCATTATAAGTCTGTGCAAAGCTTATATTGACTAGCAAGATGCATATAAAGGCGATAGTGTATTGCTTCATAAAAAATTGATTTAGATATAAAGGGAAGTTACGGGATATGTTTATTACGGTTAGCGAATTTGCATATATAATTTTTAACTGTGCAAGAAAATGGCTTAGTTTATTATATGATTGTTTTTGTATTGCCCTCTTTAAAAATTACTTTTGTGATCCGAAATAATCATTCTCAATAATTATATATGCCGTCATCTAAACTGAGTCAACTTGCAGAAACCCTTATTGGTTCTGAAATTGTAAAACTGGGAGCAGATATAAAGGCAAAGATGGCACAAGGTGATAAAATTTACAATTTTACAATTGGTGATTTTGACAGTTCTATTTTCCCAATACCACAAGAATTTGAAAATGAAATTATAGATGCTTATAAAAAGCACAATACAACCTATCCTCCGGCAGAGGGTATATTGGAATTGAGAAATGCTGTAGCTGAGTTCATACAAAAAAGAGAAGATATTAGTTTTGCCAATGATGAAATTTTGATAGCTGCCGGAGGAAGACCATTGATTTATGCAGCCTATCGTGCTATAGTCGATAAAGGCGATAAAGTAATTTATCCTGTACCAAGCTGGAATAATAATCATTATGTACATTTTACTGAAGGAGAACATATATTAATTGAAAGTAAAAGAGAAAATAATTTCATGCCTACGGCACTTGAAATTGAACCGCATTTAATGGGTGCTTCTTTATTGGCATTGTGCTCTCCCTTAAACCCAACAGGAACTACCTTTTCCGAAGAGGAATTATCGGCTATCTGCGACCTGGTAATAGCAGAAAATGAAAAACGGGGAGATGACGAAAAGAAATTGTATTTATTATACGACCAAATTTACTGGACGCTAACGTATGGGAAAACACAACATTATAACCCTGTTTCTTTAAGGCCTAAAATGAAAGAGTATACCATTTTTATTGACGGTATTAGTAAATCGTTTGCTGCCACTGGTGTAAGAGTTGGCTGGGCTTTAGGACCTGCTAATCTTATCAATAAAATGAAAGCTATTAACAGCCACCTTGGTGCATGGGCACCGATGGCAGAGCAAAAGGCTACGGCTAATTATTTATCACAAACACAAGCTGTTGATAATTATTTTATGCATTTTAAAGCC
>JAYWAU010000487.1:0-8859 GCA_043782265.1 Ferruginibacter sp.
GTATTTTACTTAAGTACCAATGCCATGGGTAGTAACGTTACTGCGGCATGGAAGGCTCATAAAAAAGGTGCCTTTTTTGGTAACCCATGTTTCACTCAAATACATCCAACCTGTATTCCTGTAAGTGGTGAATACCAAAGTAAGCTTACGCTGATGAGTGAAAGTTTACGTAATGATGGCCGTATTTGGGTTCCTAAAAAGAAAGATGATAATCGTAAAGCAATTGACATACCGGAAGAAGAAAGAGATTATTACCTGGAAAGAAGATACCCTGCATTTGGTAATCTTGTACCACGGGATGTTGCATCAAGGGCTGCAAAGGAAAGATGTGATGAAGGGTATGGTGTAGGCACTACCAAGCTGGCAGTATACCTTGATTTTAAAGATGCAATTGTTAGATATGGAAAAACTGAACAGGGAAAGCAAGGCATCACAAATGGTTCAGTGGAAGATGCCATTAAATTAGGCAAAGCAGTTGTGGAAGAAAAATATGGTAATCTTTTTGAAATGTATGATAAGATTACAGGTGAAAATCCATACGAAATGCCGATGCGTATTTACCCTGCTGTGCATTATACCATGGGAGGTTTATGGGTAGATTATGAACTGCAAACCACCGTTAAAGGATTGTATGCAATGGGAGAGGCCAACTTTAGCGATCATGGAGCTAACAGGCTTGGGGCATCCGCATTAATGCAGGGATTGGCCGATGGTTATTTTGTTATTCCATACACATTGGGCAATTATCTTGCAGATGATATCAGTACTGCAAGTATACCTACTACACATCCGGCATTTGAAGCCACCGAGAAAGCGGTAAGTGAAAGGATTAACACATTGATGAATATTAAGGGTACCAAAACTGTGGAAAGTTTTCATAAGCGTCTAGGAAAAATAATGTGGGAAAAATGTGGCATGGCAAGAAATGCAAAAGGGCTTCAGGAAGCTATTGTTGAAATTCAGGAATTGAAAAAAGAGTTTTGGAGTGATGTGAAAATACCGGGCGAAATAAATTCAATGAACCCCGAACTGGATAAAGCAGGAAGGGTGGCAGATTTTATTGAACTGGGCGAATTGATGTGTAAAGATGCACTGGATAGAAATGAAAGTTGTGGTGGTCATTTCAGGGAAGAATCTCAAACAGATGACGGGGAAGCAAAAAGGGATGATGTAAACTTTAGTTATGTTTCGGCCTGGGAATTTAAAGGAGAGAGTAACTGGCAGTTAAATAAAGAGCCGCTTAATTTTGAGATTGTTAAACCCAGCCAGCGGAGTTACAAATAAGATTACAATCCTAACGGAAAACATGTTAGGGATAATTTATTAGAAGATCATTTATTTATAGTTACGGTTTAATACAATTAACATAGATCAATAAGTATATGGAACATTACAATATGAATCTGACGTTGAAAGTTTGGCGTCAAAGAAATAACCAGTCAGCAGGATCACTGGAATCTTACCAGGTTAAAGATATTTCTTCTGAAATGTCGTTCCTTGAAATGTTTGATGTTTTAAATGAGCAACTCATTGTAGCCGGTGACGACCCGATTGCATTTGATCATGATTGCCGTGAAGGTATATGCGGACAATGCAGTATGCATATCAACGGAAGAGCACATGGTCCCTGGACAAATAATACAACCTGCCAGTTGCACATGCGTGCATTTAAAGATGGTGATACTATTGTAGTGGAGCCATGGCGCAGCAAAGCTTTTCCGGTAATAAAAGATTTGATGGTTGACAGAAGTGCATTTGACAGGATTATACAAGCCGGTGGTTATATTTCAGTTAACACTGGTAATGCTGTAGATGCCAACTCATTACCTATTGATAAAAAAGACGCAGACAATGCTTTTATGGCTGCAGCCTGTATTGGGTGTGGTGCATGTGTTGCAACCTGTAAAAATAGTAGTGCCATGCTTTTTGTAAGTGCTAAAGTTGCACAACTGGCGCAACTACCACAAGGGCAGCCTGAAAGGGAATCAAGGGTATTGAATATGGTAGCTCAAATGGATAAAGAAAATTTTGGTAATTGTACTAATACTTATGCTTGCGAAGTTGAATGTCCTAAAGGAATTTCTGTTAGTAATATTGCCCGGTTAAACAGGGAATATCTTACAGCAGGATTAAGTACAGAACAATAAACAGGTTTCAAAAAAAATAAGATAGGGCCGCGTTTTATAATGAAAATTTTTGAAAATTTTGTTGGATTCCTGATGGAGAACCAAAGTCGTTTAAACGAATCTCAAGCGCTTTATTTATGATACGACCTCCTTTTTATTTTTAACTATTTGCTTGGGTATTCTTATAAAGATGCCCTGAGTGTTAAATGAAAAGGAGCCGCAATATGCTCCGTGGATTTTTCAAGAATTAATTGAGCCGCTTTTTCACCCATTAAATGAAAGTCAGTCGAGATAGTAGTGATGCCGTTGAGGATGATTTTTTTAAGCGGTGTTTCATTGTAAGAAATTACACCCACCTGTTTGCCTACTTCCAGCTTTGTTTCGATGATCTTTTCTATCAGCAACACCAGGTCATCCTCCATCAGGCTTATAAAAACTTCTCCTTCGGAGATGGTGGCTTTTTTCACTTTGGAAATTACTTCATAATTAAAAGCATATTGGTTACAGAACCGGTAAAAGCCTTCCAGTATTTGTTTGGGGTGGTACGTATAATCGGGAAAAATAATTTTAATAGTCTGGTACCTGCTCAACTGCTCCACCATCTGTTCCAGTGCATCATAAATATCTTTTTCAAAGTCTTCATAGACGGCGGCAAACGCTCCGTCTACGCCGGGCAACAACTGGTCGAGCAGTAACAGTTTTTCTTTGGGTATGGTGTTAATTATTTCATGCGCTTTTTCGCCGCCTTCCAAAAAGTGAGGAATGATCACATAGTTGGTATAATCATCTCTTTTATTGGTAAGCAGTTTTCTGAACAATGCGAAATCATTGTTATAAATATAAAAATCAATCACCGCATCTTTACCGATGCTGGCAACAAAAGCATCATACATAATTTTTTTATGCGTGCTGAGTTTGTTAAACAACAAGAATATTTTTATAGGTTGCTTTACATCTGTATTGCGTATAAAATATCCTTTCCCGGGAACAGAACCTATGACCCCCAATTTCTTTAAATGCTTATAGGCTTTTTCTGCTGTATCACGGGAAATGTCTAATTCAAAACTCAGGTCATTTATGGATGGTAACAGGTAATTTTTTTCAAGCATTCCCTTTTCAATTGCTTTTACAATGGAGTTGGTAAGCTGCATATACTTTGGTGTAACTGCATATTCATCAATGGTAATAAGACTATACATATTTTCAGAAGCCATAATATCTTAAGCGGTTGGTGATTTGCAAGATAAATGTTTTTTTATCAGCCGGTGACGGTCAGGGACGAATAGTGCTGATGTAGGAACACATAATATAAAAAATGCGTCCGGAATCATAACAGTACAGGATGGTTATTAAAATTGTTATTGTACATTTATTAAACGATTGTTATGCACCTGCAAACTGCTGCTTTACCAGCATTCATTCTATATTTTTTTTTTCTATCCTGCTTTGTCGATGAATATAAATAAATCATTAAAATAAAATCAAAATGAAAAGCCATCCTGGATATTCTGTCTTAAGAATTTTTACATCAATCAGCCTCTTTTTTGTATGTCAGCCTAACATACTTGGGCAAAGCAAACCTGATACGCTTTCAGTTAACTGGAGCAAAATAATCAGCGTTTCCAAAACCTCACCAACACTGCAGGTGGTAGAAAATCCAATGGTTAGAAACAGTTCATCTATACATGTAAATACATTTAAAGCATTAAAAAATCTGGGTGCGGATTATGTGCGTTATGTGCCTTGGTTTCCTTATCCAAAAATGGCGGTAGCAGAGTTAAAGCGGCCAACAAAAGATAAAACCTTTTGGGATTTTACTTATCTCGACAGCACCATGCAGGCCATCATGGAAGCAACGGAAGGCCATCCCGTCGTAATCAATTTCAGCACCACACCAGCCTGGATGTGGAAGACGGATGCAGAAGTAAAATATCCTGAAAATGCGTATGAAAACGGATGGGATTATAACCAGGGAAAAGTGCTGAGAGATACTACAATGAAAGAACTGGCAGGCTATTATGCAAGATTGTTTAGCTGGTATACCAAAGGTGGTTTTAAAGATGAGTTGGGTGTGTTCCATTCGTCAGGACATTTTTATAAAATCCCTTACTGGGAAGTGCTGAACGAACCCGATCTGGAGCATAGTATTTCGCCGGAAATGTACACAAAAATGTATGATGCCATTGTGGGTGAAATAAAAAAGATTTCGCCGTCAACAAAATTCATTGGCATATCTGTGGCCTTTATGAGAGGCCCGGAATATTTTGAATATTTTCTGAATCCTAAAAACCACAAGCCCGGTATTCCGCTGGAAGGCATTTCTTATCATCACTATTCCACACCTTCTTTGTCAACACAACCAGTAGATACTTATCAATATACTTTCTTTGAAAAAGCAGATGCATTTTTGGATAAAGTGCGTTATATCGAAAGCATCAGGAAGCGGCTTGCACCCCAAACATTTACAACCATCAACGAAATAGGTTCTATCCTGCGCAGCCCTTCCGAACAGGCTCCGATACCAAACGAATACTGGAACTTATCAGGTGCCATGTATGCACATATTTTCCTGGAGCTTACAAAGATCGGAATTGATGTGGCAGGGGAGTCGCAGTTGGTTGGCTACCCAACCCAGTTTCCGGATGTGAGCATGATGAACTGGGAAAACGGTCAGCCCAATGCAAGGTATTGGGTACTGAAATTATTGAAAGATAATTTTGGTCCGGGTGACAAATTGGTAAGCACTTCATTCGATGGGGGTGCGGTTGCAACACAAGCCTTCATCACCAAAAAAGGAAAAAAGATTTTGCTGATCAACAAGCAAAATAAGGAAGTGGAAATTGTATTGGCTTCGGCAACAGGTGGCTTAAGCGCCAGTATTGTAGATGTTACTACCGGTGAAAATCCTCCTGCAACATTGCAGCTTAAAGGCAACTCAATCAGTCTAAAACCATTTGCTGTTGCAGTGGTGGAGGTTAAGTAATCTATCAAATTTAATAACGCAAAAAGATGGAAAAGAGCGCCATAAAAATTGGTTTGTTCGGCATCGGCCTCGATACTTACTGGCCACAGTTCGGAGGATTGAAAGAACAGCTGGAAGGCTATATGCTGCAGGTACAACAAAAGCTCGAAGCCATCAATCCGCACATTATAAACGCAGGGCTGGTGGATACAATTGATAAAGCTTTTGAAGCGGGCAAATTGTTTAAAACAGAAGATGTGGAAATCATCTTTTTATATGTTACTACCTACGCATTATCGTCCACTGTTTTGCCAGTGGTGCAGCGTGCAAAAGTGCCGGTGATCATTCTTAATCTTGCACCGGAAGCAGCCATTGATTATGCAGCCTTCAATGCCATGACGGATCGTACAAAAATGACTGGTGAATGGCTGGCATATTGTTCAGCCTGCCCCGTTCCTGAAATCGCCAATGTGTTTAAAAGAGCCGGTATAAAATTTCACCAGGTAACCGGTATGCTCAATGACGATCCGGAATGCTGGAACGAAATTACACAATGGGTGGAAGCTGCAAAAGCAGCTCACACTATGTTCTACAACCGCATGGGTTGCATGGGACATTATTACAGCGGCATGCTGGATATTTATACCGACCTCACACAACAGTATGCATATTTTGGCGGGCACATTGAATTGCTGGAAGTAGAAGAGTTGGTAAGCCTTCGCAAAGAAGTTACTTCGTCAGAAATAGCAGCGAGAGTTAGATTGTTTTATGACACATTTGATGTGCAGGTGGATTGCCCGGCAACTGAATTAGAGAAAGCTGCCATTACTTCTGTTGCTCTCAACAGGCTGGTAGAAAAATACCAGTTAGGGTCGATGGCATATTATTACAAAGGCACCGGCAATGCAGACAATGAGGAGGCCATCAGCTCCATCATCCTGGGCAATTCTTTATTAACAGCCAATGGCGTTCCGGTAGCGGGTGAGTATGAAATAAAAAATGCGCAGGCCATGAAGATCATGGACTCGTTTGGAGCAGGTGGCTCCTTTACAGAATATTATGCAATGGATTTTAAAGAAGATGTTGTGTTGATGGGCCATGATGGGCCGGGCCATTTCGCCATTGCGGAAGGTAAAACAAAAGTGCGGCCATTGGGTGTATTTCATGGTAAAGTGGGTAAAGGATTGTCTGTAGAAATGTCTGTAAAAAATGGGGCTGTTACATTATTATCGGTAGTAGAAAAAACAGGTGGCGGGTTGATGTTGCTTGTTGCAGAAGGAGCATCTGTTGCAGGCCCAATATTGCAAATTGGAAACACCAACAGTCGTTACAAATTTTCAATTGGTGCAAGAAAATTTGTGAACGACTGGAACAGCCATGGGCCTGCGCATCATTGTGCAGTAGGCATAGGGCATATCAGTACAAAAATTGAAAAGTTAGGACAGTTGCTGAATATGGAGGTGGTGAAAGTGTGTTAAGCGGCTACAAAAAAACATCCTTTCTATTTCATTACAATGATAGAACTTTACCATTCAAAAAAAATAAAAAATAACATATGAAAAAAACGATCTTGCCTTTGCTATTGCTTACCGTTTTCTTTGCAGCCTGTAACAATGGTACGCAAAAATCACCAGCCGGAAATACCGATAGTACCAGCACAGCCTCTACAGTTGATCCGGCCAAAGACTGGAAATTTGGAATTGCGCTTTGGACATTTCATACATTTAATTTTCCGCAGTCGCTGGATAAAGTAGATAGTGCCGGTGTGGTTTATATTGAACCCAATACTTTTCACAAAGCCGGGCCTGAATTAAAGGATACCCTTGTAGGGCAACTATCTCTTGCCGGTATTGATAAATTAAAAGCACTGATCAGTAAGAAAGGCCTGAAGATGGAATCCATTTATATCAACGGAGATTCTACCATTCTCTCCTGGAAAAAACAATTTGATATTGCGAAACAATTTGGTGTACAGTTTGTAACCACGGAGCCACCATTAAATATGTGGGATAGCATTGACAGTCTTGCTGGAGCTTATGGTGTAAAGGTTGCCATTCACGAACACTGGAAAGGGGTGAGTCACTACTGGAATCCTGATACTGTATTGCTTGCTATCAAAGGCCATACGAATTTTGGCGCCTGTGCCGATTTAGGTCACTGGCCAAAGAGCGGTATCAATCCGCTGGATGGTATTAAAAAATTAAGCGGTCATATCATTGGCATTCATTTAAAAGACATTGCCGCTTTTAATGATCCTAAATTAAAAGATGTTCCTGTAGGTACCGGTGTTGTTGACTTCCCTGCAATTTTTGCGGAATTAAAAAAGCAAAATTTCAAAGGTCATATTTATATTGAAAGAGATGCAGAAGATTTACCGAGCAACCTGCCTTCGGTAATTAATACCGTAAAATATTATAACGATGAGTTGAGCAAGCTGAAGTAAGTTGACTTGATTTTAAAAATGCGAAACGGGAATGCAACAGTTTTTAAACTTAGCCTCCTGCTTCGCATTTTTTATTAAGAAACAAATATCAATACTTCTTTAAAATCTTTACCAGCATATCTGCAATAATGCTACAGCCTTTATCAGAAGGATGCAATCCATCATACGTCATATCGATGGCATCAGCGGGATAAGGATATTCATCAGCAGATGGATTAAAAGGAATATCAATAAAATCCGGGTAAGCATATTTTTTATATTCACCCGTTGCAGTATCTTTCAAACGCTTATACTTTACAAGGTTCTTCAATGTCATCCCGCTTTTATTGTAAAGATCAACAACCGCAAAATTTTCTGCTTTACCAATCGCATTGATGGCTTCGGCAAACTGCGCCAATAACTGGCCGTTCTTGCTTTTATATGATCCATAGGCATTGTTGTGCATGTCGCCCTGGTAAACAAAATCTACCCGTTGCATAGGGGTAATCAAAATAATTTTTGCATCCTTATTCAGGCTTCGGAGTTTATTAATGATAATACGAAAAGAGCCATACACCGTGCTATTGCCTGCATTGTTTTGATAATCTGCCAGCGTACCAATTGGCCGCCCCTGCCACCAGTCATTGGTGCCCAAAAAAATAGAATACACATCTGCTTCTGTGATTCCCAGTTTTTCAATTTGTTCTGCAATGCCACCGGAGGTCCAGCCATTGTGGCCCTGGTTGGTATAACTAATGTTGGGTAGTTCTTCTGTAACCCTCGTCATGTATCCTTTGGTTACACGGTTGCCGGTTTCATTGGTATGTTCATTTAAATAAGTGATAGAATCACCAATGGCCACCCAGGTGATTTTTTTTGGAGTAAAAGAAATGATAGTACAAGCAATCGCTAATAGTAAAAAAAGTTTTTTCATGCTTGAAAATTTTTATTGATGGGTCATCAATATTTTTAATAAGATTTCACTAAAATAAGCAATCAATTAAAATGGATGAAATTAATATTTCTCCCTACAGGACAGTACATGATGGTTCTCATTCATTTCTGTTGTACTTTGAACCTGTATAAAAAGCGATTCACCAAATACTTTACAACCAGTCTTGTCATGAAGAAAAAAATTCTATTACCAGCATTGCTGCAACTCAGTATGCTGATTAGTTTTGCACAGGTTAAAATCCAGCATTTACTAACAGAAAATTTAACTAACCCCATTGGGCTGGATGTGCAGCAGCCACGCTTTAGCTGGCAGTTGGTAAGTGATAAAAGGAACACAGCTCAAACAGCTTACGAAATAATAGTATCTGCGGATAAGGGGCCGCTTTGGAAATCGG
>JAYWAU010000488.1:0-3193 GCA_043782265.1 Ferruginibacter sp.
AAGCCTAATTTTTCTGCTTCGGCAATCCTTTGTTCAATCCTGTTTACGGCACGGATCTCACCATTCAATCCCACTTCACCTGCAAAACAAATATGTGCCGGCAGCGGAACATCTTCATACGATGATAACAATGCACAGATCACGGCAAGGTCAATGGATGGGTCTTCAACCTTAATACCACCGGCAATATTTACAAACACATCTTTCATCCCAAATTGAAAACCGCCGCGTTTTTCCAGCACGGCTAACAGTAATTGTAAACGCCGAAGATCAAACCCGCTTACTGTTCTTTGCGGCGTTCCATAAACGCTTTGGGTTACCAATGCCTGCACTTCAATCAGTAATGGCCGCATGCCTTCTAATGTAGCAGCAATGGCACTTCCGCTTAATTGCTCTTCCCGCTGTGCAATCAATATTTCTGAAGGATTGGATACAATGCGCATGCCTTCTCCCGTCATTTCATAGATACCCAATTCGGACGTACTGCCAAAACGGTTTTTTAAAGTTCTCAATATCCTGTATGCATAATGGCGGTCGCCTTCAAACTGCAAAACCGTATCCACCATGTGCTCTAATATTTTCGGGCCGGCAATCGCACCGTCTTTGGTAATATGGCCGATTAAGAAAACAGGGGTATTGGTTTCTTTTGCAAATTTTTGAAACTCTGCCGCGCATTCGCGGATCTGCGAAACACTTCCTGCTGATGAATCGATGAGGTTCGATTGTAATGTCTGTATCGAATCCACAATCACTAATTGGGGTTTTAATTTTTTGATCTCAGCAAAAATGGTTTGTGTTCCGGTTTCAGTAAGCAGGTAAAAATTATCGTTCGAGATTTTTAACCTGTCGGCCCGCATTTTAATTTGCTGTTCACTTTCTTCACCGCTGATGTATAAGATCCTGAGTTGATCTATCAATAATCCATTTTGTAAAAACAAAGTACTCTTGCCAATACCCGGTTCCCCGGCAACCAGTATAATACTTCCGGGAACGATACCTCCACCCAAAACACGGTTGAGTTCTGTGTCTTTAGTTACAATTCTTTTTTCTTTGTTGCTGATCACATCATGTAAGGCAACTGTTTTAGTATTTCTTTTTTCGGGAGTGTAGCTGTCCCAGTTTTCTTCTTTGTTATTCCCTTTATCCAGGATCTCTTCTGTAAACGTATTCCATTCAGTACAACCCGGGCATTTGCCCAGCCACTTGGCACTTTCATATCCACAGTTACTGCAAAAGAATGCGGTTTTTATTTTGCTCATAGGGTAAAGGTAAAGGGAGAAAAGAAAGTAGGCGTATTCAAAAAATCAATGACAGTATTTTATCATTTTCGAAACAGAATTTTTGATTTGATGAGATACTATATGGCGCTTGTAAAACTTACCTGTTTCAGAATTGATTTATAAAACCGGTGATTGAATGCACGTAAAAGGGTCAACATTGCTGCTGACCCCGTTACTTACTAACCCATTAAATTCTTCCACTAAATTACAAAAATGGAGCACATACCAAAATTAATTTTTGGATCTGTGAATAAATTTCTACCCCCCGAAAACAGTTGCTTTCTTTGAAAGAGGCAGAATAGACAAATCAATCTATCCCTTTTTTTAAAAACCCAATATGTCAATTTAATTTATTAACATATTGTAAAATAGTACTTTAAATATATATAAATTTAATTATATAATTAATATTAAATATAAAATCGCTTATATTTTCATAACTTAAACAAATATTTACTTTTGTATTCGATAGGCGAATTTGTCTCAGCATCATACATTTTTATACCTTTTATTACTTGTTGTTTTATCCTAATATAATACTCTCTTTCAGCGAATTACCTCCGTCTTTTTTTACAGAAATCAATCCGGAAGGAATTTTTAAAAAAGCGATAAATTTTTTTATTTGCAACAACGGAACAAAAATTTATTTGTGCGGTTATTTAAACACACGTGTGTTAAATATGTAATGTGTTTGTCCCTGTTATCACTCCCTTTGCCTGTGAATTTCGGCCAATCTTTGCATTTTATCAGACAAATGCAAACGATTGAAATCTTTTCTTTACCTTAAAAAAAGATTAAAATAAAACACTAAAAAAGTTTGATGCGCAGCTTTTCTTTTACTTAGGTGGTCAGAAAGGCTGATAAAAGGCTTACTTTTTAAAAAATCAACAACATGAGAAAAAAACTGCTAATGAGCGTTTGTGCTTTTGCTATGGCTATTCTGGCCGGCTTTGCACAAACTTCCACCGTAACCGGAAAGGTTATGGACGACAAAGGTTCTCCTGTATCTGGAGCAACAGTAATTGAAAAAGGTACTAAAAACGGCGTAAGTGCCGGACTTGATGGTGCCTTTTCTATTAAAGTAAAAAAAGGCGCAACGCTTGTTATCTCAGCTTTGGGATATGAAAACAAGCAAATCGACGCCTCTACTTCCAATTTAATGGTTCAGCTGATTCCTGATGTCAGGTCATTAAGTGAAGTCGTTGTTACAGGTGTGGGTGCAGCAACCAGTAAAAAGAAACTGGGTATTGCTGTTGAATCCGTAAACATCGCCAATCAAAACAAAGTTACTTCAGGGGATGTAGGTCAGCAGTTGGTAGGACAAATTGCCGGTGCACAAATTTCCAGTACCAATGGTAACCCAGGCCAACCGCTCAATATTCTTTTGCGTGGTATCAATACGATCCAGGGCGGAACCTCTCCTATGATTTTATTGGATGGATTAGAAGTAGGCGCTACTGATCTTAATTCAATCGACGTAAACATTATTGAAAGGGTGGAAGTGGTACAAGGTGCCGCAGCCGCATCTTTATATGGTGCCCAGGGTGCCAATGGTGTTATCCAGCTGTTTACCAAAAAAGCAAAAGCAGGCAAACTGAATATTGATGTAAGCAGCAGCGCCACTACCAATGAATTGTTGAATATTGGTAATGTTCGTAAAGCTGAAAAACACGCTTTTGCAACAGATGCAAGCAATAATGTTATCCAGTCAAGCGGTGCACCACTTAATTTCGATCCGGCCTTAAGTGTGTATGATGCAAACGTTCAATATAGTGCTTTAAATCCTGCTAGTTGGGCAGAAAAAGCCTATGATAAGAACCTGAAATTTTATGATCATAATAAAATGTTCTTTCAGAAAGGTTATGTACTTAACAACTCTGTAACCATTTCAGGCAGCAGGGATAAAGTAGATT
>JAYWAU010000489.1:0-8831 GCA_043782265.1 Ferruginibacter sp.
AAGCAATGAGCCCGATACAATATCGAGCTCATCATTATCAAAATTAATTTTAAATTTGTCTAACCTTTTGGGTTCAGTCTATAATGAGGGGCTTTTTTATATTTTGTTTACTTATTTATTTAATGAGCAGCCCGATTTTTACCCCGCCGCTAAATCCCAGGTTAGCTCCCGAACCAGCTTTTTGAATAACAAAATGATTATAAAGATTATCAGAATAATAGTTGTTACTATTATCATTTTTAGTATTGTCAAAAGCATAACCAATCCCATAGTATAAATCAACTAAAAACTTTTCTCCAAAAACCCATTGGCGGCCAAAGTTCAAAATAATTGTACCAAAAATATTGTGTCTATTTTCAATTACAGGATTGCCTGTTTTGTATGACAGCGCATTGTCTTTATAAAAACCGAGTGTTGCAGTTGGCTTTATATACGTGCCTTGCATAACATGAGTCATTCTGGTACCTTTACTGAAAAAGTTGGGTAGCTTATTAAACTTATAGCCTGCATCAACAAATACACCAAAAGCATTTCTTTTATAGGGCTGATACTGCCCGTTAACGTAATAATTATCGATCTGGTAATTTTTTCCTGCACCAATGATTCCCAATCCCAATTCATAACTTTTTAATGGAGACACTGATTTTTCAAAAGAGAATTGTGCGTATCCCAATAACGGAGATAAAAAATTAAACTTAATCGCTTTAGTAAGTTGCCCTTCATAGTTTTCAGGATCTTTAAAACTACTTGTATATTTTTCTACTTTACCATTAGCAAATTCAATTCTGCTTAAGGTTGATTTATCTACAACATATACTGGGCCGTCTGGGTTTTCAAATAATTTATATTTGATTTCGTCAGTACCAATTTCAATTACCTTAGCATTAATGACAGTACCTTTTAATTTATAAATTTTATCTTGTGAAAACAGTTGTGTGGTAAACAGGGAGATTAAAAAGAAGAGAATAATTTTTTTCATAAAGCAGTTTTTAGGTTAGTTTTTTAATTAGAGCTATAAAGATATTAAAATGCTGCATGGGGTTATAGTATATTTACTTCTCGCTCAAGCTGGACACCAAACTTTTCTTTAATACTAACTATTATCTCTTCACTCAGGGTTAAAATTTCATTGCCTTTTGCATCGCCATAGTTAACCAATACCAGTGCCTGTTTTGCATGGCAGCCTGCGTCTTTTTTTCGATAACCTTTCCAGCCGCATTGTTCTATGAGCCAGCCTGCAGCCAGTTTGGTTTTACCATTGTGCAAATCGTATCCAACCATAGCAGAAAACGCAGTCTTTAAGTTTACAAATTGTTCGTTGTTTATTTCAGGATTTTTAAAAAAGCTGCCGGCATTGCCAATCACTGCCGGATCAGGAAGTTTACTGCTTCGGATATTAATAACTGCCTGGGATATCGCCTTTATGCTTAATTCTTTTATTCCCATAGTTTGCAATTCCTGCTCAATGGCGCCATAGCTTGTATTAAAGTGAGGTATTTTATTTAATCGGTAAGTAACATTTAGAATAACAAACCGGTCTTTAAATTCTCCTTTAAATATACTTTCCCTATAGCTAAATTTGCAATCATCTTTTGCAAAACGTACTATCTTTTTTTCAAGGAGATGAAAAGCCTCCAGTTGGTGAAAAACATCTTTAATCTCTACTCCATAAGCCCCAATATTTTGCATTGGTGATGCACCTACATTACCTGGGATAAGCGATAGATTTTCCATTCCGGCAAGATTGTTATTAATGCAATACAATACCAATTCGTGCCAGCTTTCACCGGCACCTGCCTTTATATAAACGTAATTTTCATCCTCCTTAATTCTTTCAATTCCTTTTATTTCATTTTTTAAAACAACCCCTTCAACATTTTTGGTAAAAAGAATGTTACTGCCCCCCCCTAATATAAAAGTTGTTGATTTTAGGTTGTTGATTTTTAGCTTTTCAAATTCTAGTAACTCCTCTAATTGTTCAATAGTGCTAAACCCGGCAAAGTATTGCGCCATAACATCAATACCGAATGTGTTATATTTTTTGAGAGAAAAATTTTCTTTTACCATAACGAATCTCCTGTAAAGCTTTTATCAATTATTATAATTATTGGCCTCAATAAGTTGTCAGATCTGCTATTTAATTTGCATCAACATCTGCAATCATTACAACACTTTTAAATTGCTTTTCTGTCAGCAATAGATTGAAGTGATTGCGAATTATTTTTTTATACTGCTGAATCTGTTTCATATCCAGGGGCAGTTTAATTAACAATTCCATTAAATATTGATTGCGAATCCTTGCCACCACAGGTGCCGCAGGACCAACTACAAAATTATTAAGGTCTTTTTGCAATGCCAATGCTAATTTATTCGCCGCTTCCTCCACTACTTCTTTTATTTTATGCTTTAAAGTAATTTCAATTATACGGCTAAAGGGAGGATAAAAAAACTGCTGTCGGTTGGCTATTTCAAAGTCGTATATTTTTTTATAATCATGCTCTTTCACAAATTGTAACACCGGATGATTTATCTGTGTTGCCTGTATCAATACTTTACCCTGCTCGTCTTTTCTGCCGGCACGGCCACTTACCTGTTCCATTAACTGAAAGGCCCGTTCGTTAACCCTAAAGTCAGCAAAGCTTAATAAGCCATCTGCATCCAGAATACCCACGAGGCTTACCTTTTCAAAGTCAAGCCCTTTAACAACCATTTGTGTACCTACAAGCACATCTATACGTTGCTGCTCAAATAACTTAATCAAATTATCATGAGCAGATTTACCTCTCACTGAATCCACATCCATCCGGGCAACTTTCAATGCAGGAAATTCATCTTCGATCATCTCCTCGATTTTTTCTGTTCCAAAATTTTTCTCTATCCAGTTAACGCTTCCGCAAGCGGGGCAGGCAGTTATTTTTGGATACGTTGTACCACAATAATGGCAATGAAGTTTATTAGAATATTTATGGAGCGTTAAGGTTACATCACAGTTTTTGCATTGGGGTAAATAGCCACAAGTTCCACATATAAGGTAAGGTGAATATCCTCTGCGGTTTTGAAAAAGAATTACCTGTCTGCCATTAGCTACAGTTTTTTCAATAGCTTCTTTTAATTGTGGCGAAAGCATTACTTTCCCTTTTTGTACTACCTGCCTGGTGTTGATAATTTCTATAACGGGAAGATTAATACCGCCAAAACGTTCATTTAATGCTACCAAACCATACTTTCCTTTTTGTGCATTAAAATAAGTTTCGATAGAGGGTGTCGCACTACCTAGTAATACTTTTGCCTCAAACAAAGCAGCATAAAAAACAGCTGCATCCCTTGCGTTGTATCGTGGTGCAGGATCCTGCTGCTTAAAGGAGGGGTCATGCTCCTCGTCTATCACTATCAACCCAAGGTTTTTAAAGGGCAGGAACAGGGCACTCCTTGCACCCAGAACGATTCTAATTTCGCCGCTTTTGATTTTATTCCATAACTCTACCCTTTCGTTGTTATTAAATTTGGAATGATAAATAGCAATATTACCACCAAAATGAAATTGTAAACGACGTATCATTTGTGCCGTTAATGCTATCTCCGGTAAAAGATATAAAACCTGTTTACCTTTTTTATAATACGCTTCAATGAGTTTAATATAAATCTGTGTTTTACCACTGCTGGTTACACCATGCAAGAGGCAAACATTTTTATTTTCAAAACTTTCCTGTACCTGTCCCAAAGCTATTTGCTGCGCCGTACTTAATTCAAATGCTACCTGCATGGCTTTAGGCATTGATTTGATTCTATCTACACTTCGCTTTTCGATCAATAAAATTTCCTTCTCTACCAGTCCACCTAATTGTGCAGTTGTTGCACCTGATTTTTTTAACAGTTCTGTTTGTGTTACTTCTCCCGATGTTTTTATTAAATGAAGGTAACTCAACAACAACTCCATTTGCTTGGGTGCTTTTGTCCAGTTATTTAGCAACTCAGCCATTGCTGTTTCATTTTCATATTGCGGGTTTAATAAAATGAAATTCTCCTTTTTACTTTTATATCGTTCACTCAGCGCTTCCCAAACAACACACACTTTTTTATCTATCAGTTTTTTTATAACAGGGTAAACATGAGTAATATCCAATACCTGCTGAACCTCTGTAATATTCAATTGTTTCTTTATCAACAACGCTTCTCCCACCATGTATTCTTCATTATTTAAATCAGTAAAGTCATCGCCATAGTCTTCATTAAACAATAAAATAGTTTCACTGCTTAATTTAAAATGTGCCGGTAAGGCCGCTGCCATTACTTCTCCTTCACTGCACATGTAATAATTACTCATCCAGTTCCACAATTGCAACTGTTGTAGATATAATACCGGTTCATCATCCAGTACGTTTATAATCTCTTTGGTATTGTATATAGGTGGATTGGCTGTAATAGATTTAATTATTCCTGCGTAGCGTTTATTTTTTCCTAATACTACTTCAACTCTGCAACCTTGTTTTATTTTGTCTGCAAAAATTGGTGGCACCGCATAAGTATAAGTTGTGGGCAATGCCAATGGCAATATTACTTCTGCAAACATTGCTGCCGGCTGAAGTGTCGCGTTACTAAATTGTATTTCTATTTCGTTATTCAATATTCTATTTTAGTGTTGCTTCAACCTTTATTCATTTCTGCTTATAGCAATTCATTACTGAAGATTATTTGATGATTCCTATTCTTTACTACACTACGATAAAAGTTTCTATAAAATTGTGGAACTTCAGTGGCTTCTAAGCCCAGACAATATTTTTAATACTTATTTAAAACATAATCATGACTATTTAATCCAGCTGGCTTTATAATAAATCAGTTTTTGCTCCATTAGGCTATATACTTTTTCTTTAAGAATATTTACATCATTAATTGTTAAACCAGCTACACTAATTTCTTCTAAATAAACGGTTCTACACTTTCCTGGTGTTAATGATAATACACTTCGGTAACTCATCCTGTCGTAGGTATCTAAAAATAAAATTGGTTTAATAGGTGTTTGTGTTTCAATGGCCACTCTAAAAGCACCATCATAAAATTGTTTTAGTGGTTGATGTGTCATATTAAACGTTCCTTCCGGTGCAATTACTACTGATATGTTTTTTCGTATCACACTCTTTAATTTCAAAACACTGGCTGCTCTTTTTTGTGCATTGTATCTATCCACCATTACCACTGCGTTTCTATAAAAAAAACCAAATACCGGAATTTTTGACATGGAGGCTTTACCCAAAATTCTAAAATGCTGATTGCGTATGGCCTTTATTAAAACAGGTATATCCATATAAGATATATGATTAAACACAAACACATATTGTCTGCTGCTATCATGCGGTACTTCAAAATAGTTTCTGTGAAAAATTCCCCATAGCACAAAAATTACATCTGCCCAAATCTGGCAAATTTTGTAAATAATATTACCTCCTTTTACTTTTCCTAAAAAAGAAGCCATCACAACAAAAGGAAACAATACCAGCATGATGCCAACAAAAAGCACAAATCCATATATTGAAAAGAGGGTCTTAAATAGAAAATATACATAACGCATAACTGAAAGCGAATATAATGCCTTTCTTATTTTAAGTATAGAAACAACTGATTTTAAGATAGTTTGCAGGGTAATTTGCAATAAAAAAAGTCAAAACTGATAGTTGCAACATGTTTTGACAAAAATCCTTCTTATAAAATAGTCAATTTAATTGTATTTCCCTTACCTTTGCCGTCCTAAATTTTGGTATTATGTTAGCAGTAGTAAAAATAGCTGGTCAGCAATTTAAAGTTAAAGCAGGCGATAGTCTGTATGTGCCGCACATTGAAGGTAAAAGTGGTGATAAAGTTGAGTTTTCAGAAGTTCTTCTGACAGACAATGCAGGATCGCTTACAATTGGTACCGGTGTAAAAGCGGTTGTAAAAGCAGAAATTCTTAGCGACCTTATACAAGGTGATAAAGTAATTGCTTTTAAAATGAAAAGAAGAAAAGGTTTTCGTAAAAAGCACGGACACCGTACTCACTACACACACATTAAAGTGATCGACATCGCTTAATAAAAATTGAGTGTAGATGATTTACTGCTGATGTAATTAATCGGCTATAATTATAAATAATAAAAAGTAATTTAAGATGGCACATAAAAAAGGTGAAGGTTCGGTTAAGAACGGCCGTGACTCACAAAGCAAAAGATTGGGTGTAAAAATTTATGGTGGACAACCGGCTACCGCAGGTAACATTATCGTTCGTCAACGTGGTACAGTTTACCATCCTGGTAAAAATGTTGGTGTTGGAAAAGACTTCACCATATTTGCTTTAACAGATGGTGTAGTAGAATTTAAAAAAGGAAAAGGTGATAAAAGTTTTATCTCTGTGAACACTGTTGAGGCTGTTGCATAATAAAATATTAAAGTTTTTTTTGGCAGATTAAAAAATGTTTTTACTTTTAAGTATTATTTACTAACCAATTAAATTTTAAAAACATGGCCACTGCAAAAAAAGCTGCTCCAAAAAAAGCTGCTCCTGCAAAAAAAGCTGCCCCAGCTAAGAAAGCTGCTCCAGCAAAAAAAGCTGCTCCTGCAAAGAAAGCTGCTCCAGTAAAAAAAGCTGCTCCTGCAAAGAAAGCTGCTCCTGCAAAGAAAGCTGCTCCTAAAAAAGCTGCTGCTAAAAAGAAGTAAGCTTAGCTTTTAAAAAAGTAAAACTTATACAAAAGTCCTGGCAAGTTGCCGGGACTTTTTTTTTGATCGTATTATGCTTTATACAAAATAACCGGCCTACCTTTTTTATTGTATTTACTTTTAATAATAATCCTTTTACTGCCTACTTTTGCTAAATGGATAATTACCAAATAGCAGACTCCTTCTCACTATTAGCCAAACTGACAGATATACATGGCGAAAATAGTTTTAAAGCAAAATCGTATGCGACGGCTGCTTTTACGATTGAAAAATTACCGCTGCAATTAAGCGAAACTCCACATGAAAAAATATTCAGTATTAAGGGAATTGGAGAATCAACCGGAAAAAAAATAATTGAATTATTAGATACAGGAGTGCTAAAAGCATTAGAAGATATGATTGAAAAAACACCCCCGGGTGTAATGGAATTATTAAATATAAAAGGCATTGGTCCAAAAAAGATTGCTACCATTTGGAAAGAAATGGAAATAGAAAGTGTTGGTGAATTATTGTATGCCTGTAAAGAAAACCGCTTAAAATTATACAAAGGTTTTGGCGAAAAAACACAACATACTATTATTGAAACAATTGAATTTTATTTAAAAAGTAAAGGAAGTTTTCTTTTTTCGCAGATAAACTTAATGGCAGATGATGTAAAAAGTTTTTTTGAAAAAATATTTCTACCAACTAAAATTTCGTTTGCAGGTGCTTATAAAAGACAGTTAGAAATTATACATGAACTACAATTGGTAATTGATGATACGGCTAATAATATAGAAAATAAATTATCGGCAGTGCCCGATTTTGAACTGATAGAAAAGAACCAACACGATCTTTTATACAGGGCTTCGGTGGGTTTAAAAATTCGTATGTACAGTTGCGATAATATACCATTTATGCAACAGGTATTTTTTAAAAATTGTAGTGATGAATTTGGAGAGGCATTTGCTCAACAATATAATTCAATTGATTTTTCAACCTGCGAAAATGAAGAAACTGTTTTTAAAAAAACTACATTAAATTATATCCCTGCCTGCCAGCGGGAATCTGTTTCTATTATTGAAAAAGCCAGGCAAAACCAACTGCCTCCATTACTACAGGTATCGGACATAAAAGGAATTATACATAGCCATAGTAACTGGAGTGATGGAAGTTTTACCATTGAAGAAATGGCTAAGGCGGCTATTGAGAAAGGCTTTGAATACCTGGTGATAAGCGACCACAGCAAAAGCGCTTTTTATGCAAATGGACTACAGGAAGAAAGAATTAAAGAGCAACATATTTATATTGATGAATTAAACAGGCAATTAGCCCCTTTTAAAATCTTTAAAAGTATAGAAAGTGATATTTTAAATGATGGCAATCTTGATTACAGCAATGCTATTCTCTCCACCTTCGATCTAGTGATAGCCTCCATACATTCAAATTTAAAAATGAGTGAAGATAAAGCTATGATGCGTTTGATGAATGCTATTGAAAATCCTTATACTACCATTTTAGGCCATATGACAGGCCGTTTGTTATTAAGCCGTAAAGGGTACCCCGTTGATCATAAAAAAATTATTGATACCTGTGCCGCCAATAATGTGGTAATAGAGCTAAATGCGCATCCAAGTCGTTTAGATATAGACTGGCGCCATATCGATTATGCGCTTGAAAAAAATGTCTTGATCTCAATTGATCCTGATGCACATTCTTTGGATGGTTTCGATGATATTAAATATGGTGTTTTAGTAGCTCAAAAAGCATTGGTACATAAAGAAAATAATTTAAGCAGTTTTGGTTTAAAAGAATTGGAAGCCTTTTTATTGAAAAGGAAAAAAAAGTAACTACAACCTATCATCTAATGGCGCCGAATTAAGATTTAATTTTTAGCAAACAGAAAGTTAGTTTCAAATTAACTCGTTACCCGGTTTATACCATTGGGAGTTTTACATAAAAAATTGTTCCGTCCCCCTCTTTTGTTTCAAACCAAATTTCGCCTTTGCTTTGCTCTACAATACCTTTACACATGGCAAGCCCTAACCCTGTACCCGAAGTTTTTGTAGTAAAATTGGGTGTAAATATGTTTGATCGCATATTTTCAGGTATCCCTGTACCATTGTCTTTAATAGTTACAATAATAGCCTCATCCTGCATTAATT